>JANOJW010000219.1:0-4783 GCA_031418955.1 Hyphomicrobiales bacterium
TACCATCTCACCCGACGGGTGAGAGGCGGACGGCGGCTTGTCGTTGCTCATCCACTTGAAAAAGCGCACCTTCCGCGATCATGCAAGCACGAGAACTGCCGGATCTAGGGTGAATGCGCTCGCGTGAGCAGCGGCAGCGAGCGGCGAGCGCCACCTCCTCACCGACGCGCACACCCTCCTCGTGAAACAGCCGCATCAGCAGGCGCTCGGGCGACAGCGTCGGGTCGATCAGCTCGTGCGCCTCGACGGTGGCCGCGAGCATCGACACCCGCACCCAGTCCTCGTCGTCGGAGCCATCGAGGCGGGCGTCGCGCTCCTCGGGCGTTTCGTCAGGGCGCGGATCGCCGCCGGCGGCCGGCACGTGCTGGACGATGAGGCCGCCTGCGCGCCACGTCCATGCCGCGCCGGCACTGCCCATCACCATGTTACGAGCGACGGCGAGCGCGATGTAGGTCGGTAGCTGCTCGGATTGCTTGAAGTAGGTGTGCGCGGCATCGGCTAGCGAGCCACCGTCGAGCGGCACGATGCCCTGGTGGCTCTCCTGCTCGCCGCCCGGGTCGATGGTCATGGCCATGCGCCCTGTTCCGAGCAAGGCGCCGGGTGCAATCCGGCCACCGCCGTCGTCGAGCAACTTGTCGAGGCGGGCGCGGTCATAGCTCGCATAGCCCCGCAGACCACCCGGCGAATCGTAGTGGGCAACCAGGAAGCCGAGCGGGCCGTCGGATTTGGTCTGCAGGATCAGGCGGCCGCCGGGCTTGATCGGCTGGCCGAGCAGCGCGGTCAACGCCAGCGCTTCTCCAAGCACCTGACTGACCGGCTCGGGGTAGTCGTGACCAGTCAGAACCCGGTCGACGGCGGCGCCGAGGCGAACAATGCGCCCAGCCATGCGCGAGCGCACGGTGCCGAACGGCAGTACGATGTCGTCGGGGCTGTCGCGTCTCGGCTCGCGGGCTGCCTCGGGGAGCGGCATGGTCACACTCCGAGGCACCAGGCGAGGATCGCCTTCTGCGCATGGAGGCGGTTCTCGGCCTCGTCGAAAACGACGGACTGCGGGCCGTCGATGACGGCAGCCGACACCTCGTGGCCGCGATAGGCCGGCAGGCAGTGCATGAAGATCGCCCCCTTCGCCGCGCGTTTCATGACATCGCCGTCGACGGCATAGGGGCCGAGCATCTGCTTGCGGCGCGTCTCGTCGGTCTGGCCCATCGAGACCCAGGTGTCGGTGACGACGCAGTCGGCGGCTTTCACGGCCGCATCGGGATCGTCGGTGAGGGTGACGCGGCCGCCGCCGTGCTTCTTCGCCCAGTCGAGGATGCGCTTCTCAGGGTTCAGCTGGGGCGGACAGGCGAGCGCGATCTCGAAGTCGAACAGGGCAGCGGCGTGGATCCAGGAGGCGGCGACGTTGTTGCCGTCGCCGAGCCAGGCGATCTTGCGGCCCTTGATTGCCCCCTTGTGCTCCTCGAAGGTCTGGATATCGGCGATGATCTGGCAGGGATGCGTCAAGTCCGACAGGCCATTGATGATCGGCACACTGGCGTGGGCCGCGTACTCCATGAGCGTCTCGTGCTTGTTGACGCGCAGCATGATGGCGTCGGCGTAGCGCGACAGCACCCGGGCGGTGTCGGAAGGTGTCTCGCCGCGGCCGGTCTGCAGGTCCGCATGGTTCAGGGGAATGGTCTGGCCGCCGAGCTGGCGCATGGCGATGTCGAACGAGACGCGCGTGCGCGTCGACGCCTTCTCGAAGATCATCAGCAGCGTCGTGTCCTCGATGCCCTTCGGGCGCAGCTCCTTGGGCGGACGCTTGCCGGCTTTCTTCATGGCATGCGCCATGTCGACGATGCGGCGCAAAGTGGCCGCATCGATCTGGTCGAGGTCGATGAAATGACGGATCGCCTTGGCCTTGCCGCGCTCGCGGGCGGCCTTCGGTGCCTTGTTCAACACGGGATCAACCAACGCTCTTCTTGACGGCGGAGATGGCCTTCGACAATCGCGAAATGCCGTCCTTCATCTCCTCCTCGGAGACGGTGAGGGAAGGCAACAGGCGGATGACGTTGTCGCCGGCCGAGACGGTGAGCAGCTTCTCGGCGGTGCAGGCGGTCATGACGTTGCCGGCCGGGATCTTGTCCTTGAGGCGGACGCCCGCGAGAAGGCCGATGCCGCGCACTTCTTCCACCGCATCGGGATGCTCGTCCTTCAGCGCGGCCATCAGCTGCTTGAAGCGCAGGCCCTTCTGCACGACGCTCTTCAGGAATCCCTTCTCGAGCATCACGTCGAGCACGGCATTGCCGACGGCCGTCGCCAGCGGATTGCCGCCGAAGGTCGAGCCGTGCGTGCCGGGGACCATGCCCTTTGCGGCCTCCTTCGTGGCGAGGAAGGCGCCGAGCGGGAAGCCGCCGCCGAGCGCCTTGGCGATGGCCATGACATCGGGCTCGATGCCCGCCCACTCGTAGTGGAACAGCTTGCCCGAGCGTCCCATGCCCGACTGCACCTCGTCGAGGACGAGCAGCAGGCCGTGCGAGTCGCACAGCTTGCGCAGGCCCTTGAGGAAGTCGTTGGAGACGACGCGCACCCCGCCTTCCATCTGCACAGGCTCGATCATGATCGCTGCGGTCTCGGGCGTGATCGCCTTTTCGACGGCTGAGAGATCAAAGCCCGTCAACTGGTCAAAGCCCGGCGACACGGGGCCGAAGCCGTCGAGGTACTTCTTGTTACCGCCGGCGGCGAGCGTGGTCAGCGTGCGGCCGTGGAAGGCTCCCTCGAAGGTGATGATGCGATACTTCTCAGGGTTCCCGTTGGCCGAGTGATACTTGCGCGCGAGCTTGATTGCGCCTTCGCAGGCTTCCGCGCCCGAATTGCAGAAGAAGGCACAGTCGGCGAACGTCACGTCGGCCAGGCGCTCGGCGAGCGTCTCCTGGTTCTTCACGCGATAGAGGTTCGAGGTGTGCCAGAGCAGTTGAGCCTGCTCGGTCAGCGCCTTGACGAGGTGGGGATGGGCATGGCCGAGGCCGTTCACCGCGATGCCGCTGGTGAAATCGAGATAGCGATCGCCGTTGGTGGCGATCAGCCACGAGCCTTCGCCTCGCTCGAACACCACGTTCTGGCGGCCGTAGGTCGTCATCACGGCCGGCGATGGGCCGTTCGCGACCTGGCCAGCGGTTTCGGTGGGTTTCGCTGCAGTCTTCTTGGCGGCCGGTTTGGCTGTGGCCTTTCCGGTGGACTTCGAGGTGGTGGCCATGGCGGCAATCATCCCGTCAAAACGAAAAAAGCCGCCTGTTTCGGCGGCCCGTACCGAGAAACCCATTAAGTGCGCCGCGACATTGTGTCAATCGGAAGATGGGCCGGCGCTGGCCGGCGCTGCACTTTCGCGCGGTAAAGGTGACCGCTTGATGGCTCCTGGATTGGGCCGCTGCAGGCGCCACATGGTGGCAGCAAGCGCGGCCACTAGCCAAGGAAGTTGCTCGCGACAATTGCCGCGCCTGCCCGCCATGGGTAGAACGACTGCAAGCGCCCGTAGCTCAGCTGGATAGAGCACCCGCCTTCTAAGCGGGATGTCGCAGGTTCGAGCCCTGCCGGGCGCGCCAAACTGCTATCTACTTGCTATCCTGTAATTTGCTCTGAGAAGCGCCGCACCCCTGGAAGACGAAGGGGAATTCGGCAACTACCGAGTTGCGAAGCTTGGTCAGAAGTCGTTCAGCGCGCTCTCCCTTGCCCTCCTCATGCGAGGCAAGATCAAGATAGTAGCGGGTGCCCTTGTGCTCGGCGAAGACAATCCAGTCACCGGTGAGTCGCCCGGACCGCGAGCGTTCGAAGTACCCATCTGCGAACTTGTGGGCGAGGACGCCAGGCCAGACGTCCGGATCTTGGCCTTGTTCGTAGGCAACACGCGCGATCATCTGGTCCAGGTCAGTATTGCCCTTCCCACGCGCGATGCCCCATCGCTCACCAATGTTTCGGAACATGTGGCGCGGGGCGAAGAAATGCTGATGCCAGAGTGGATGCAAGGGCGGGTATCGGAACTGGCTGGCCGACTTGGATATTGGAGTGCGGCCTTACGCCTTCTAGCGCGTCAACTGCGTCGAGGACGTATGGCGCGTCATCCTTGGCTGTGGTGAGAAGGCGTATGATGAGACCTGTGCTCATTCGCTGCGCGTAAGCCCGCTCTGGAGCTGCTGCTCTCTTTAGGTCCGACATCTCGTCCAAGCTGAAGCTAATCTTGGCCAGTTCTGGCTGGATGGCTGAAACGTCTGCCGGCGTTGAGTTCATCCGATGCTCCTGAAGCACTTGGCCGATCAGGTTGACATCCCGATTCGCTCTCACGGGTTTGAAGGGCCGATGAGAACAGAAGGAAATATCAAAGGTATCCTCGGCCGGCGGGAGAGTGATGCTGTTGCCGCTACGTTGCGCTGCAGCCTCGATCAGCTTGCGCGCGACGTCGCGTGCGATCTCGATCGTCTCGGCGATCGTGCGCCCCTGCGCGACGAGCTCCGGAATATCGTCCGACGTCGTGAGGTAGACGCCCTCGGGCAGCTTCTCGATGTGGAGCATGGCAATGCGTTCCATCATTCCACTCCGATCGCTACGGTCCACGTTGGCGGTATGCGACACTCGCGTAGCGTCGGGCTCGCCCGAAACCTCCCCCGCCCGCTCAATTCTCGTCCATCTTCAGCGCTGCAATAAACGCTTCCTGCGGGATCTCGACCTGGCCGAATTCGCGCATTTTCTTTTTGCCCTTCTTCTGCTTGTCGAGGAGCTTGCGCTTGCGCGAGATGTCGCCGCCATAGCA
>JANOJW010000220.1:0-36924 GCA_031418955.1 Hyphomicrobiales bacterium
GCCTAGTTGCTCAGAGCGCCAATCAATCGCTATGTTCAGCCCGTATCTTCAGAGCAGGAGTTCTGCGTCGATGTCGCTCATTCGTCCCCTTTTCGCGTTGGTGCTGCTGGTGCTGTGTACTACGACGCCTGCAGCAGCCCAACAGCGCGCCAACCCCTTCGCCGGCGCCAAATCGTGGGCCTATCAACTCACCAATCTCGGGCCGGAGCAGCAGAAGCGCATCATCGAGAGCGACTACGACGTCGTCGTCATCGACTATGCGCGCTCGCTCGCCACGGATGGTGATGAGGTGCCGCTGACGCCCGCCGAAGTGGCAGCCATGAAGAAGAAGCCCGACGGCGGCCGGCGCATCGTCATCGCCTACTTGTCGATCGGTGAAACCGAGGACAACCGCTACTACTGGAAGCCCGACTGGAACAAGAAGCGCCCCGCCTGGATGAAGGGCGAGAGCAAGGAGTGGAAGGGCAACTACCTCGTCGAGTACTGGCAGCCCGTCTGGCAGAACATCGTGTTCGGATCGCCCGGCTCCTACGTCGACCGCATTCTCGCCGGCGGCTTCGATGGCTTCTACATCGACCGCGCGGACGCCTACTATCGCTTCGGCGACACCAAGCAGATGCAGGATCGCATGGAGGACTTCGTCGTCCGCCTCATACGCTACATCCGCATCAAGCAACCGGATGCCGGCATCATGATGCAGAACGCCGAGGAGCTCGTGGACCGCCCGAACTATCTCAGTGCGATCGACGCCATCGCCAAGGAAGACCTGCTGTTCGGCATCACGCATCGCGAGGAGATGAACGGCAAGGGCGACATCGACTACAGCACCAAGCAGCTGAGCACCGCGAAGAATGCCGGCAAGGCGATCTTCGTGGTGGAGTACCTCGTGAAGCCGCCTAACATCGAGGTGGCCAAGGCGCGCATGAAGGAGTTGGGCTTCATCCTGTACTATGGACCGCGCGGGCTGTTCGAGATCCTGAAACCAGGCGAGAAGCCTGCAGCGCCGCCGCCGAGCAACATTGTCAAGCCCAAGCCGCCGAGCGCGAAGCCGAACCCAAAGCCAACGCAGACGCAGGGCAACCAGAGCGTGCGCTGACCGGCGTAGCTGACCTCGCCCGAAGGGCACTCATAACACGAAGAGCGGCAAACCCTCTGCCGCTCTTCGCTGTTCATGCCGACGCTGCCTCTTGACTGTCCCGCGCCGTCACTTACGCCCGCAGGGCCGTGCCGTCGCGGTGCACCAGAAATGCCGGCCGGGTGCATCCCAGCTGCACGAGATGCTGCGGTCGCCGGAATAGTACCAATCCGCGAAGCGCGCACCGTGCTTGTGCGAGGCGCTGTGCTGCCAATGGCGGATCGCCGACGCCATGGCTACGTGCTTGTCGTGCTCCCTGTGGCCTTTGGCGGCGACCGGTCCATGGCACACGTCGCCGAACGCCCACGCTGGAGCAGCCGCCACCATCAACCCAGTCGCCACCGTCGCCGATATCACCAACTTACGCATACACAACCTCCATCCATAATGACGTTTCGGGATGGCAGGCGCCCCCATGAGCCCCAGGCCTCCCAATATCGAGCTTATGAGCACAATCGATATCGGCCGAGCGGAGAGTTGCAGATGCGTTAATTGGCCTTTTATCTGTGGCTTTCCGGACACTTCGTCGGGTCCGTTGCAGCAGTGGTGTCGGGTGCAAGCGCGCGCACACAGCTCGCGCAATGCTCCGCCACCCGAGCCCAATCATCCGATGGCTGTTTATCCGCCGGCCGCGCCTTGCGTCATGACATAGAGCGCATAGACCGACGTCGACGCCGCCATGAACAGGCGATTGCGCTTCGGGCCGCCGAAGCAGACGTTGGCGCATCGCTCCGGCAGGTGGATGTGCCCGATCGCCTTGCCGGCTGTGTTGAATACCCGCACGCCGTCGAGCGCGGGATCGCCCATGCCCCAACCACACCACAGGTTACCGTCGATGTCGCAGCGCATGCCGTCGGGCGTGCCGGGACCCGCGTCGATGTGGACCCGGCGGTTGGCAATCCGCGTGCCGCCGTCGACAACGTCCCAGGCGGAAACGATCCGGTTCGGCGCAGCGCGGGATTCGACGACGTAGAGGGTCTTCTCGTCGGGCGAGAAGCAGAGGCCATTCGGTCCCGGGATCTGATCGGTGAGCATCGTGGCCTTGGCTGACGCGGGATCGAGCCGCCAGACCGCGGGTGGCATCTCGGAGGCTGCCTTCTCGCCCTCGTAGTTGCCGGACAGTCCGAACGTCGGGTCGGTGAACCAGACGCTGCCGTCGCAGCGGACCACCACGTCGTTGGGCGAATTGAGCCGCTTCCCGTCGTGCCGGTCCATCAGCGTCGTGATCGAGCCGTCGTACTCGGTGCGCGTTAAGCGGCGGCCGTGCTCGCAGGTGACGAGCCGGCCCTGCCGGTCGCGCGTATTGCCATTCGACCAGTTGGCGGGGCGGCGGAACACGGACACCGCGCCGGTCTCCTCCTCCCACTTGAGAATGCGGTTGTTCGGGATGTCGCTCCACAGCAGGAAGCGGCCGTCGCCGAAATAGACCGGTCCCTCCGCCCAACGGCCGCCCGTGGCAATGCGCTCGATCGCCGAAAGCTTGATCCAGTAGGCTTCGAAGCTTGGATCGAGGGCGACGATGGCAGCGTCTGGATAGCGCGTGGAGGGACGCCAGCCGTCGGGAAACAGATCATTCATGGGATCTAGCCGCTAAGGGTTTGGAGACGAGGGGCGATACGCGCCGCGCCGGAGCGCGAGCGTGAGCGTGAGCTTCGAACGAGGCATCGCAATGCGCAAGAGGCGTGAATGAAGCGTGCAATCCTGAGGACGGACTGATGTGGAGCTTGTAGCCCCTCACTCGCCAGACTTCGTCGTGAGGCCCTGGGGGCCACGCCCGATTGCCGCGATGCCGGTGCGCGAAATCTCCACGAGCCCCAGATCCTTCATGATGGCGATGAACTGCTCGATCTTGGAGCTGCGCCCTGTGATCTCGAACACGAAATGCTCGGTCGAGGCGTCGATAACGTTGGCGCGGAAGATCTCGGCTAAGCGCAGCGCCTCGATCCGCTTCTCACCCTTGCCGGCGATCTTGACGAGGGCAAGCTCCCGCTCGAGCGGATCTCCGGCGACCGTCAGATCGACGACGGAGTGCACCGGCACCATGCGCTCGAGCTGGTTCTTGATCTGCTCGAGCACCATCGCTGTGCCTTTGGTGACGATGGTGAAGCGCGACAGCTGCTTCTCGTGCTCGGTCTCGGAGACGGTCAGGCTCTCGACATTGTAACCGCGACCCGCAAAAAGGCCGGCGATGCGCGAGAGCACGCCCGGCTCGTTGTCGACCAGGATCGACAGCGTGTGAGCGGTGATGGGCTCCTTTCTCTCCTCGAGGAAGTAGGCGGAGCCGGTGGCTTTCTGGGACATCGAAATCCTTTCTTGGCGCTTCAGCTGCCCACAAGCAGCCGCGCGTTTTCCCCCTCTCCCTATGCTCTGCACTCGAACGGGGAGTGGGTCGGGGTGAGGCGGGGTGAGGGGCGGCAACAAGGCTCGGAGCAAGCGATTGCCCCTCACCCTAACCCTCTCCTCGTTCGAGTGCGTCATGGCGAAGCCATGCTCCGCATGGACGAACGGGGAGAGGGGATTACTTCGCGCGCACGATGATGCTTGGCTTGTGGAACACCTCGACGGCAGTCCAGCCCTCCTCGTAGTGCGGCACGCCCCAGGGCTCGGCCAACGCTTCAGTGCGCCATGTGACGAACGCCGGGTGCGACAGCACACGGTTCATGTACTGGCGGGTCTCGGTCGCAACCGGGATCTGGTAGGTGTCGAGGCGCGTGACGACCGGTGCATACATGGCGTCGGCCGCGGTGAAGTCGCCGAACAGGAAGTCACCGCCCGCCGCGAACCGCCGGCGGCAGTCCGACCACATGCCTTCCAGACGACGCACATTATCGGCGACGTCAGACGAATGCTCCTTTGGAACAAACCTCTTTCCGAGGTTCATCGGGCAGGCCTGACGCAGCGCCTGGAAGCCCGCATGCATCTCGTTGGCGATCACGCGGGCATGCGCGCGCGCCGCGATGTCCTGCGGCCAGATGCCCTTGTCGGGGTAGCGCTCGTGGAGATATTCCATGATGGCAAGGCTCTCCCAGACCCTGACATCGTCGTGGACCAGGCACGGCATCTTGCCAGTCGGGGATACGTCCAACATGCGCGCTTTGGAATCCGGGAAGTACATCGGGATCACCGTCTCCTCGAACGGGATGCCTTTGGCCGTCATCAGGATCCAGGGTCGCAGCGACCAGGATGAGTGGAGCTTGTTGGCGATGTAAAGCAGAAGCAGCATCGTCATCTCGCAGCGGGTTCGGGCTCAGTGGGATCAGTCGGGCAACAGTTGCGAAAAATCGCCGGATGATTTGACGGATGTCATTGCAGCCAGCCGGCACCGTATGCCATGCGAACCGGGTACCCGACCAGTCGGCCAGGATTCGGAGAGGACGCAGTCCATGATCGCCCTCGAGCGGCGCATCTCGCGACCCACGCTCATCCGCCTGGCAGCAGCCCTGGCCACGTCGGCGGCAGTCACCTTGGCAGCGACGGCCCAGCAGTCACCCGGCAACTGTCGCGTGCTCGAAGGCTTCTCGATGCAGCCGGACCGCAAATTGGCAGAGCAGTT
Source organism: Hyphomicrobiales bacterium (assembly GCA_031418955.1). GTDB lineage: Bacteria > Pseudomonadota > Alphaproteobacteria > Rhizobiales > Hyphomicrobiaceae. The sequence continues at coordinate 4,689 of JANOJW010000220.1, forward strand.
GGCCGTCGCCATGCGCAACGGCATGCTGTTGACGGCCGAGCCCGGCATCACGTCCGTCAAGCACCAGGACGTCGAGTGCAACGAGGCGCCCGGCGTCTGGCGCTGCGCCGCGCGCGTCGAGGTTTGCCGACCCGCCGGCGGTACGACCGCGACGGCAGTGCCTCCCGACGCCGCTGCGGCAAAGAGCGCGCCGACCGCCAAGGTCATTCCAAAGTCCGCGACCCTTGCGCCGCCGAGGCCCAAGCCCGAGCCGACGCCGGTGATCCTGTCGGACGGGCGCTGAAATTGCATTGGCGCACTTTCATCAGTATGGCACCAGCCTCGCCGATCGCGCGGCCGACCTCGTTGGCAGTGTCCAACGGCGGAAAGATTGATTGACTCGCCACTTGATGATATCATGATATCATCACTCGATCGAAGTGGTGGCCATGGCACAACTCGTCGTCAGAAACCTTCCAGAAGCAGTCAAGGACCGACTGAAGCAGCGGGCCAAGCGGCATGGGCGCAGCCTTGAATCCGAGGTGCGCGAGATTTTGGTCGGCGCTGCATCGGCATCCGATCTGGCCATCGGGGCTCTCGAACAAGGCACGGGGCTGGGGAGCCAACTTTCGGCACAGATGCACATGGCGGGCCTCGATGCCGAGGAGGCCGAGGAGTTCGACGACGCTCTGAGGAGCGCCCGCCGCAATTGGCGCACTCGACCGATCGTGCTCGACAAATGATCGTCCTCGATACCGATGTGATCTCCGCGTTGCTTAGGCCCGGACTCAACCCAATTGTGGTTGCATGGCTCGATGGACAGGACCCAACGCAGGTGCGGATCACGGCGGTGTCGCTGCACGAGATCATGTTCGGCATTCATCGATTGCCGGACGGTCGCCGTCGACAGTCCCTTGCTGCAAACCTCGCTGCCCTCTTGACGAGCGATATCGGTTCCAGCGTCCTTTTGCTGAACCATGATGCCAGCCGGCGCTCGGCTATCGCCCAAGTCAATGCGGAGAGGGCTACCGGTCATTATGATGTCGCCGATTGCCTCATCGCTGGGATCGCAGCGGCAAACAGTGCAAGCGTCGCGACGCGCAACCAACGCCACTTCCAACATCTTGGCGTGCCGCTGATCAATCCTTGGTCGACGCTGCCCTAGCGCGTGCTGCGTCAGGTCAATGCAGGCGACACTGGATGCGAATTGAGAACGGCGGCGCCTATTCAAGGCCTGAGCGGCCTCAAAAGGGTGGTCATTCCACGCATCCGCTCCTCGAGACGCGAAAATGAATAATCTCATTCGCTGCAGCTATCCTTGATGTTGCAGATGGCCATAGATACGTTTTCGCCGCTTTCGAACAACATCGACCATACGTTCAAGCTCGATGTACACGGAACCAGACTGGCTACGGGTGCGATACTCGTCGATCCAAGGCTTCGCGGCATCGAATAAAACGATGATGGGCATTCCCTCTTGTCGAACAAGGGTCTCGGTGTCGACTAAGCCTTGATGATGGCAGATGGCAAGGAATTCCAGGTAGTCGAGGGTTTGCTCGACGGCTTGTGCATCGCTCGGCGACAAGTCTTTCCCAAGATCCACGCCTTGCTGTGCAAGTTGAAATGCACGAAATGCCATCGGCGCCAAGAACTGATTTATATTCAAATTTAGAATGAGACTTGTCGTGTACTCACGCTTTCTTTGTCGATTATCGAAGTAGTATTTGACGAGCACGCTGAAGACGCCACTCAAGGCACCAGCGAAGAACGCTGGCAGTCCTGGAAAAGCATCGAGTATCCACCACAGCATTGGTGCCCTCTTTCAGTACTTGCTGACTTCCTCCACCCTCACACCAGCATCTTGCCGTCCTTGCCGATGGCGCGGCCGACTTCGTCGTCGGTGACGTCCTCACCCATCAGCATCTCGTTGTGCGCCTTGCCCGACGGGATCATCGGGAAGCAATTGGCGAGTTTGGCGACGCGGCAGTCGAACAGCACCGGCCGGTCGTTGACGGCGAGCATGGCCTTGATCGCGTCGTCGAGATCGGGTGGATGCTCGCAGCGCATGCCGACGCCGCCGTAGGCCTCAGCCAACTTGACGAAATCGGGGAGCGATTCCGTGTAGCTCTCCGAGTAGCGGTTGCCGTGCAGCAATTGCTGCCACTGGCGCACCATGCCCATGTACTGGTTGTTGAGGATGAACACTTTGACCGGCAGCTTGTACTGCACAGCTGTCGACATCTCCTGGATGTTCATCAGGATCGAGGCGTCGCCCGCGATGTCGATGACCTGCGATTTGGGATGAGCGATCTGGGCGCCGATTGCCGCGGGCAGTCCATAGCCCATCGTGCCGAGACCGCCGGACGTCATCCACCGGTTCGGCTCCTCGAAGTGATAGAACTGCGCCGCCCACATCTGGTGCTGTCCGACCTCGGTGGAAATGTAGCAGTCCTGGTCCTTGGTCAGCGCGTACAGTCGCTCGATCGCGTACTGCGGCATGATCACGTCGGCGTTAGGTTTGTACTTCAGACACTTTCGCGCCCGCCAACCGTCGATTTCCTTCCACCAGGACTTGTGCGCGGCCTTGTCGAGGTTCGGCACCTTCGATTTCCATGCGCGGATCATGTCCTCGAGCACATAGGCGCAGTCGCCGACGATGGGCAACTGGACGCGGATGTTCTTGTTGATCGAAGAGGGGTCGATGTCGACGTGGATCTTGATGGAGTTGGGCGAGAACGCATCGGTACGGCCCGTGATGCGATCATCGAAACGGGCACCGATGTTGATCATGACGTCGCAATCGTGCATCGCCATGTTGGCTTCGTAGGTGCCGTGCATGCCGAGCATGCCGAGCCACTGCTTATCAGAAGCCGGATAGGCGCCGAGCCCCATCAGCGTCGAGGTGATGGGGAAGCCGGTCATGCGCACGAGCTCGCGCAGGAGCTGACTAGCCTTCGGGCCCGAATTGATGACGCCGCCGCCGGTGTAGAACATCGGCTTTTTGGCCGTCGCCATCACCTCGATGGCCTTCTGGATCGCCGGCTGGTCGCCCTTCATTTTCGGGCGATAGCTTTGATGCGCCATGGTCGCGTTCGAAGGTGCGACATAGTTGCCTAGCGCAAACTGCACATCCTTCGGAATGTCGACGACGACGGGGCCGGGTCGGCCGCTCTTGGCGATGTAGAAGGCCTCGTGCAGGATGCGGGCGAGGTCGTTGACGTTCTTGACCAGCCAGTTGTGTTTGGTGCACGGCCGCGTGATGCCGACCGTGTCGCACTCCTGGAAGGCGTCGTTGCCGATGAGATGCGTCGGCACCTGGCCGGTCAGCACCACGATGGGGATCGAGTCCATCAACGCGTCGGTCAGGCCGGTGACGGCGTTGGTGGCGCCGGGGCCCGAGGTAACGAGACAGACGCCGACCTTGCCGGTGGACCGCGCATAGCCCTCGGCCGCGTGCACCGCGCCGCCCTCCTGACGCACCAGGATGTGCTTGACCTTTTCCTGCTGGAAAATCTCGTCGTAGATTGGCAGCACCGCACCGCCGGGATAGCCAAACACGATGTCGACCCCCTGGTCGGCCAAGGCTTTGAGGACGATCTCGGCGCCGGTCATCGGTCGCGCCATGTCAAGTCTCCGTGCAGTGGAAGCCGCCTTGCTCTGCGGCCGAGATAGCCACCCGCGCAGTTAACAGTCAATTAAATGATCTATTGATGGCTCTATTTCGTAATATTCGTGCGATTTAACGACATTCCACGCACTCATGTGTCTCTTGTTCCAAGTCCGCTGCCGCTTCACGTATTGGCGGGTCTGCATCTTGGCGGCCGCCACTGCGGTCTCGCGGTCAACGCGTCCTTCGATCCAATCGGTCAGTGCCCCGACCCCGAGCGCCCCGAAAACCGGCAGCGTCCGGTCGAGCCCGAGGCCCAACAGCGCCCGCACTTCGACGGCAACACCGGTCTCCATCATCAGATCGAACCGGCGGTCGCAGCGGTCAAGCAGTTCTGCACGCGGCGGGTCGATCATGATCGGCACGGCCCGCTCGATGGGGAGCAATGGTGTGCCCGGGACCGACTGCCAGTCGGCGAGCGAACGGCCGGTAGCCTCGACCACCTCGAGTGCGCGTGTCAGTCGCTGCGTGTCGGCCGGCTTGAGCCGGCCCGCCATCGCCGGATCGCGGGCCAGCAGCTCGCGATAGAGGCATGCCGCACCTTCGGCGGCCGCGATTGCCCGCCAGCGCTCGCGGATTTCTCGCGGGATCTCGGGAATGGGGGACAGTCCCTCGGTCAACGCCTTGAAGTAGAGACCGGTTCCGCCAACGACGATGGCGCGGCGTCCGGCCTGCGCGATCATTTTCATCGCATGGCTGACATCGCCGAGCCATCGCGCAACGGAGTAGGCTTTGGCGGCCGGCACGTGCCCGTAAAGGCAATGCGGCACGCGCGCCAGATCCTCCGGAGGCGGACGCGCCGTCAGGATCGCCAGCTCGCGATAGACCTGCATGCTGTCGGCGTTGACGACGACGCCGGCATGCTGGTCGGCTAGCTGAAGGGCCAGTGCGGATTTGCCCGAAGCCGTCGGGCCCGCGATCAAAATGGGCTTCATACCTCAGAGCCTTACACGCCGGTCCGTAGGCTTGGACGCTGCCGATGGGCGGCCCGCCGCACTGCCAAACCTATATTGCAATGCACAACCACTTTGCCACACGGATGTCGCGTTGGACCCGGTAAAGAAGGTTAACGGCTGGGTCGGCACAAGCGGGGTCGCTTGAGCGTGCCTCTCTGGCCGTTGGTACAACATCAGCGGAGTATCTGTGATGCAGAGGGCGTCTCGCAGCAACGACAAGTCCGATACGGCCATTGCCGACATCGTCGCCGGCCTCGAATCCGGTGGCGATCTGCGTGGTGCGATGGTGCGCATCAACGCGCGGATCGTCGATTATCAGCGAGCTGGCGAGGAGGTCCCGCGGAGCCTGCTGCAGCTGTCGAAGTCCGTGGCGACCGAATGCGCGGCCCAGTCTCAGGGTCGCTGACCCAGGCTTGCTGACATCTGCCTAAGGCGCGAGCGGCTGCCATTGACCGTCGCGCCATTCCCAGGGCGCGTAGGCCGGCACCAGCGGGTCACCGCGGGTGTCGAACCTGATCGGCCCGGCGATCGTTGGCGCCAATTCGGTTTCGAGCGCGCGGACCAATGCTTCGGCGGTAAATTCGCCGCCGGCGCGGCGGGCCGCGTGCACCAGCACCTCGACGGCCGCATGCGATCTGGTCCAGGTCGGCGAATTGGCTGGGGCTGGGGCAGTCTTGCTGGCACCAGCCGATACCGGCGGGCGCTCGAGCCACGGGAACAGCGCAATCAGGCGTTGGTCGCCGGGGGCGGCCTCGCCCGCAACAGCCGCCACGATATCGCCGACGATCACCGTCATCCGCCGACCTCGCGCTGCGAGGTTTGAGAGCAGCACGCGCGTCTCGACGGGCTGGGTCGGCACCACCATGACCTCGGCGTCCGCCGTGATCAGGCGATCAATGGTCGCGTAATAGGCGCGTTCGCCGTGCACGTAGGCCTCGCGCAGCACGGGGCGGATCCCGTGCTGCCGCAGTTGCGCTTCCGTGGCGTCGACGATCGCCCGCGCCTGCACCGCCCGCTCGTGCACCAGCGCGACACGCCGGCCCGCGAACCGGGTCGCGATCAGGCTGGCGAACGCGTGCGGCAGGCGGTCGTCGCGGGCGGCGAGGCGGAACACCACCGGTGCACGGCGCGCGTCCGTCAATCGCGGGTGGCGCGCCCCCGGCGAGATCATGACGATCCCGGCCTCGGCATAGATGCGGGCAGCAGCGATGGCCGCAGGTGAGCAGAGATGACCGACCACGGCCTGGGGGCGCTCACTCTCGGGGAGCGCGACGAGTGCTTTCGCGACCGCTTCGGCCACCTCGGCCGTGCAGTCCTCGGTCCGCTCGATCAGGCGGATCGACAATCCGCCCTTATGCGTCCTTACCGCTTCTCGCGCCGCGGCGATCACATCAGCCCCGTGCGGCTGATGAGGGCTGCCTACAGTCGCCACGACCGCGATCGTCAGGCGCGAACCTGTCGCTTGAGCGTGCGCCATCGTGCCCGTGCCGATAACGCTGAGTATCAGTGCAAGGGCTGGAAAAAAGAGAGGAGGCAGCCGGGGCGGCTGCCTCCTCGTCATGTCGTGTCGCCAGTCGATTGTCACGGCGACCCGTTCAGTTCTGGACGGCCTTGACCTTGTCGCCGACCTTCTTCCACGTGTACATCACGTAGTCGGCGCGGGTAACGTCGCCCTTGGCATCATAGGCGCGATCGCCGATGACGGTCTTGTAGGGCTGGCCCTTGCGGATCTGGGCCGCAACGGCCTTGGCGTCATGGCTTTTGATCTGCGCGGCGGCCTGGGCGATGATCTCGAGCGCGGCGTACGAATAGAGCGTATAGGCCTCAGGATCGAACTTCTTCGCCTCGAACTTCTTCAGAACCTCGGCGGCCGTGGCGGCCTTGCGGGGGTCGGGGAAGTTGGTCATCAGCACGCCCTCGGCGCCGGGACCGGCGATGTTGGCGAACTCGCTCGAGTCGATGCCGTCACCGCCCATCAGCACGGCGTTGACGCCCTGGCCGCGCATCTGGCGCACGATCAGACCACCCTCGGTGTGCAGGCCGCCCCAGAACACGATGTCGGCGCCGGCTGCCTTGATCTTGGAGACGAGTGCGGAGAAGTCCTTCTCACCCTCGTTGACGCCCTCGTAGAGCACTTCCTTGATGTTGAGCTTGCCGAGGTTCTTCTGCGTCTCGTCGGCGAGACCCTTGCCGTAGGTGGTCTTGTCGTGGACGATCGCCACCTTCTTGCCCTTGAAGTTGTCGGCGATGTACTTGGCCGCAACCTCGCCCTGCTGGTCGTCGCGACCGCAGGTGCGGAACACGTTCCACAGTTTGCGCTCGGTGACCTGCGGGTTGGTCGCCGACGGCGTGATCATCAGGATGCCGTTCTCGGCGTAGACGGTGGATGCCGGGATCGTGACGCCCGAATTGAAGTGCCCGACCACGAACTTGACGCCGTCGCCGACGAACTTGTTGGCGACCGACACGCCCTGGTCGGGCTTCGACACGTCGTCACCGAACACGAGCTGGATCTGCTGACCGTTGATGCCGCCCTTCGCGTTGATGTCGGCAGCCGCCATCTCGGCGCCGTTCTTCAGCTGCGCGCCGAATGCGGCGTTCGGACCGGTGAGCGGACCGGCGACGCCAACTTTGATTTGTGCTTGCGCGGATGCGCTGAGTGCGAGGCTCGCGGCGACCGCGATCCCCGACCACACTACCTTTTTCATGAGGTACTCCCTTGTTTTTCAAGATGCCAAGCGCACGCCGCCGGCACCGGTCGAGTGGCCTCGCCGGATGGCCCATAGATTCCTGGAAATAAAGGCGATGTCACGTCGAATCGGACCGCGCGCACTCGCCCTTTGGTCGATGTGTGGACAAATTGAACGGAGGATCAGGTCTCGGTTTCACCCCTCGTCGACCACCCGTATTGCACGTCCATCTGGTCACGCCGCATCAGCCTGTAGCCGATCACGCCGAAGGCCAGAACGGTTGCGTAATCAATCAGGTAGCCCACGATCGACAGGAGCGTCCCGCCGAACACGGAGAAATGGATGAAGCGGACGGCCGCCGCCAGCAAGGCCATGTAAATTGGTACCATCCACAGCGGCCGCCATGTGGCAGCGATGGCGCGGCCCGACACGAACGCCGCCGCGCCTCCAAGCCCGACGGTCACGAACAGGACGACCAGCAGCGACATCGATGGTGCTCCTCTCGCTAGAGATCGGCAGACGCTACACCACGGGAACCGGGCCTGCGAAGCGGTTCAGCGCGACCCGGCATCGAGGCGAGCAGGTCACGTCCTTGCCGGCGAGCATCGCCACGCCAGAGCGGTACGTGAGTGAGTGCAGTGCTTCGACCTCAGTTCCCGTTGTCGCTCATGCGATCTCGGAGGTTCTCTTGCCAACTCCGCGATACGGGCTTGGGTATGACGACGGGCTGGCCGTAGGAACCGGCGACGATTGCGGGCGCGGCGGGGCCGGCTGGAATGACCGCGGGCGCACCAGCCGGTGGCTTCGACGGATAGGCGCCGGCGACGATCTCGATCTGCGGCGTGGCGGGCTTGACGGCCGGGGGCGGCATGGGCTGGGGCTTTGGACTGGCGACCGCAACCGGAGCCGGGCGCACCACGGGGTGCGGCGCGACGGCAACGGCTGGGGCTTGCACGGCGGCCGTCGCGGAGCGTGCAGACTTCGCCAGACCGACAATGCCGGGCCCGGTCGAGGCGGCGACATCTCCCGCGGACGGCGGTGCGACGCCGAGTGGCGCACCGGACGCCTTCGCCTCGAGCGCCGCAGACGCGAAATCGAGGACACGATCCGGCGACGCGATCGCCAGGCGCTCGCTGGCGACGGGTGCATCCACAGCAGCAGGAGCCGATTGGCCGGTGGGCGATGCTGGCGCTTCGGCATCCGTCTCGACCGCGACCGGCGCGGGAGCTGGCGCGAGGGGCGCATCGACCACGGCCACCAGGGCTGGGCGCTGCGGGCCGATCTTCTTGGCCGCGACATGCTCGGCAACAGCCGCCGCGTAGCCTGAATCCGGCACGAACGGATGCTTGGCGGTCAGATGGACGACCTTGTACCCGCGCCGGCGCATCTCGGCCAGAATGCCGGGCAGGGCCCGCGCCGTCTGATGCTTGATGTCGTGGAACAGCATGATGCCGCCGTTTTCCGCCTCGAGGCGCTCGAGCGTCAGCGCGGTCAGGCGGCCGACATCGGCGATATAGCTGTCGTTCGACACGACATCGACGGTGAAGGTCGCGATGTTGCGGCTCTCGAGATGCTTCACCAGCGCCGAGGAGTCGTTGAGGCCTGGAAAGCGGAAGAACGGTGCAATCGGCTGGCCGGCGGCGGTGGCGACGGCGGCGAACCCGCTCTCGATCTGGTCCTTCGCCTGCTTCTGGGAGAGGCGCGGCAGGCTCATGGGATGCGACCAAGTATGAGTTCCGAGCGTATGCCCGCGTTTGAGAATCTCGCGCACGCTGTCGGGGTAGGCGGCAGCCATGCGCCCGACCGAGAAGAACGTCGCCTTGGTGCAGAACTGGTCGAGAGTGTCGAGGATCGAACGGGTGATGCCGGGCATCGGGCCGTCGTCAAAGGTGAGCACGACCTCGTGGGGACCAAGGAACGACTTCTCGCGGGCCTGCCTGGTGATGAAGCCGAACACCGGGCCACCGGTCGCATCGATCTCGACGACGCGGGCGACGCCGATGCCTCGCGAGGGATCGGGGCAGGCGGCCTGCGCGAGCCCAGGCATGACGAGCAGCAAAGCCGCGCCGATTGAGCGCGCGACGGCGAAGGTAGGCATTCCAGTCTCCACGGATCGTACGCGGTCAACCGAACGCCACTGCCTGCGCGAACATAAGCTCAGCCGTCAGACACCGGTTCGCGCAGCGGGGCAACGCGAAATGGGTGTTTCGTCCAGAGATTTCGAGGATCTGTTGCGGCCTGGTCGCGTCGATATGCCAGTGCCACTGCTCAGTTGCCGGAGAACGGACTGGGCCGGTCGAGTCGCGGCGTGCGCGGCTGGGATTGCGGGATCGGCATAGTCGCCGGTGCCCCGGCGCCAGACGGCGCGCCCGGCAGCGCTGCACGGGGCTGGGCAAGGTTCGGCCGGTTCGCCGACACCGGATCGAGCAGTAACGGCACCTGGCCCGGACGCTGGAACACACGCACTTCCCAGGCCGGCGAAACGACGCCACGCTGGGCTAGCGGCACGGGCAGCGAGGCGAGCCGCGTGCCGCCCAACTGCTTCACGCGCCGGTCGAACTCGGCGACGGTGGTCTGGGCCTGCGCAGGCACGATGTGCACGACCTTGAAACCTTTGACTTTCATTTCGGTGAGCAACTGATCGAGCCCGCCCGCGGTCGAGGGCTGAATGTCGTGGAACAGGATGATGCCGCGGCCCTTTGACTGCAGCTGCTGCATCACGTTGCGCACGACAACCGTTGGACTGCGCGTCTTGAAGTCGTAGGAATCGATGTCGATCGAGATGTTGGCCGTGTTGCGGGATCGCAGATGCGCCTGCGAGGCCTGCGGGTCGCTCAGATACGGAAACCGGAAGAACGGCGCCGCCGGAATGCCGAGCGCGTGCTGCACGCCGCTGATGCCGAGCTCGATCTCGTTTTTCGCCTGGTCGGAAGCAAGTTCTGCCTGGTTCTGATGGCTCCAGGTATGGGTGCCGATGGTGTGGCCGCGCCGGGCCACGTCACGCACGATCTCGGGAAAGTGCAGCGACCGCTGGCCAACCATGAAAAACGTGGCCTTGGTGCAGTGCTTGGCCAGGACGTCGAGGATGGGCGGGGTCAGCATCTTGTGGGGACCGTCGTCGAACGTCAGGACGACCTCGCCAGGCTTCAGGAATTCGCGGCCGGGGTACTGCTGCCCGCCGAGCCGCGGGCCGCCGCGGGCGTCGATCTCGTGCGTGCGCTCGAGCCCGATGGCGGCGGGTCCACACGCGGTTGCCGCCGCGCCTGCGCGGACCTGCGCGCGCGCCGCCGGCCAGAGTGCGGCGAGTGCAGCCACTGCGGCGACAGTCAGCAGCGCCACGGAGAGGCCCCGCCGCCGTAGCCGGCTGCCAGCATGCCGTGGTGCATCCATCCCCGTCGTGTCCGCTCGATCCGTCGTCGTTGTTTTCCCACAGCGACTCGTATTGGTTAATTGTGGCAACTTGAACCATGGAACTGTGGCGATAGTTAACGCCGCGATGTCGCAACCGCCGGGTTCTCGATGCCGCCATCGTTGTGGACAACGCCCGAATCATTCCCTAGTCGAGCGGCACAATCAACTCTGTCCGAATCGCCCACCAGGGAGCTTGTCCGTCATGCAGGAGCCGGCTCCCGCGCATGATCCAGCCGTTGCTGTGCAGTCGGCCCCCGGGCAACGCACCGAGCAGATCGCGGCGCTGTCGGCGGCGCTGGCGCTTGGCGACAAAGCACGCGTGCGGGCGCTGACCGCCGACCTCAGGGCCCCCGACCTCGCCGATCTGCTCGAGCTGCTGGCGCCCGAAGAGCGCGTCGCCGTCATCGACACGCTTGGCGCCGGTTTCGACCCGGAGGTGCTGTCGGAGGTCGACGAAAGTGTGCGCGACCAGCTGTCCGAGGACCTCTCGAACGCGCAGATCGCCGAGGCCGTCGCCCAGCTCGACACCGACGACGCGGCCTATGTCATGGAAGGCCTCGATGAGGCCGACAAACAGGAGGTGTTGGGACAGATCTCCTTGAGCGAGCGCGCCGCGCTCGAGAAGAACCTCGAGTACCCGGAAGAGACCGCCGGCCGTCTGATGCAGACGGATTTCGTCGCGGTGCCGCCGTTCTGGACCGTCGGCCAGGTAATCGACCAAATGCGCGAGACGGCCGACCTGCCCGAGACGTTCTCCGACATCTTCGTCGTCGATCCGACCTATCGCGTCGTCGGCAGCGTGGACCTGTCGCGACTGCTGCGTTCGCAGCGCACCGCCGGCATTGCGGACATCATGGATCGCGAGCGGCAAGTGGTGCTCGCCACCTCCGACCAGGAGGAAATGGCCCGCCAGTTCGAGCGCTACGACCTGAAGTCGGCGCCCGTCGTCGACGCCAACAACCGGCTCGTCGGCGTCGTCACGGTCGACGACATGGTGGAGGTGATCGAGGAGGAGACGGAAGAGGACTTGCGCCGCCTCGCGGGCTTGGGCGACGAGAGCCTCGCCGACACCGTGCTGACGACGGTGAAGAGCCGCTTCCTGTGGCTGCTGATCAATTTGGGCACGGCACTGCTCGCCTCGTCGGTGATCAAGCTGTTCGACGCCTCGATCGAGCAGATGGTGGCGCTGGCCGTGCTGATGCCGATCGTCGCCTCGATGGGCGGCAATGCCGGTACGCAGACCATGACGGTCGCCGTACGCGCGTTGGCGACGCAGGAGCTCGGGCCGGTCAACGCCGGCCGCGTGATCCTGCGCGAGGCCTCCGTCGGGCTGATCAACGGCTTGCTGTTTGCCGTGGTGCTGGCGGTCGTCGTGCTGGCCTGGTTCGGCACCGGCAAGCTCGGCCTGGTGATCGGCGCGGCGATGGTGTTCAACCTGCTCGCGGCTGCGCTCGCCGGCATTCTGGTGCCACTCGCACTGCACCGTTACGGCTTTGACCCGGCCGTGTCGTCGGGCGTGTTCGTGACCACGGTGACTGATGTGGTGGGCTTCTTCGCCTTTCTTGGCCTGGCGACGCTGCTGCTGTTGTGATGTCTTTTCACTGGCGCAACTTATAGCGCTGGATCTTGCCGGTCGCAGTCTTCGGCAATTCGCTGCGCGCCTCGATCCAGCGCGGATACTTCCAGGCGCCAGCCGTCACCTTGACGTGGACCTTGAGCTCCTCGAACAGCACCTCGTCGCCAGTGACGCCCGGCTTCAGCACGACAAAGGCCTTGGGCTTGATGAGGCCGTCGGTGTCCTCCTGGCCGACGACGGCTGCTTCCAGCACGCACGGGTGCGTGATCAGCGCACTCTCGACCTCGAACGGCGACACCCAGATGCCGGAGACCTTGAACATGTCGTCGGTGCGCCCGCAGTAGACGTAGTAACCGTCGTCGTCGATGCGGTACTTGTCGCCAGTATGGGTCCAGGCCCCCCGGAACGTGGTTTGAGATTTCTCGCGCTGCAGCCAATAGCCCTCTGCGGCGGACGGCCCCTTGATGACGAGCTCGCCGATCTCGCCTTTCGCCACCGGCGTTCCGTCGTCGTCGAGGACCCTCGCCTCATAGCCCGGCACCGGCGTGCCCGACGTGCCGTAGCGCACCTGACCTGGCCGGTTCGAGCAAAAGATATGCAGCATCTCGGTCGAGCCGATGCCGTCGATGATCTCGACGCCGGTGGCCGTCTCGAAGCGCCTGCCGATGTCCTCGGGCAGCGCCTCGCCGGCCGACGTGCACAGCCGCAGTCGAGAGGAGCCTGCCCCCCGGCCGAGTCCCGGCGCGGCCAGTATGGCGGCAAACAGCGTCGGCACGCCACAGAAGATGGTGGGGTTGTGAGCCTCGAGCACGGCGCCAACGCTGTCGGGCGTCGGCCGGTCGGGCAGCAGCACCGTCGTCGCGCCGACCGACATCGGGAACGACAGGCCGTTGCCGAGACCATAGGCGAAGAACAGCTTCGCTGCCGAGAACACGACGTCGTCGGCCGCCATGCCGAGCACGCCCTGGCCGAACAGTTTGGCCGTCGCCATGGGGCTTGCATGCAGGTGCCGCGTGCCCTTCGGCATACCGGTGGACCCCGACGAGTAGAGCCAGAACGCGACCTCGTCGGCGCGCGTATCGGCGACATTCGCGTCGGGCCGGCTGTCGGCGAGGAGCTGGTCCAGCTCGAGCACGCGCGGCGATGCTGCGCGACCGGTGACGATGACGTGCAGATGACGGCGCGCCGCGATCTCGTCCAGCATCGGCGCGGCGCGCTCGTAAAGCTCGCCCGAGATCACGACCGCTTCGGAGCGGCTGTCCTCGATCATGTAAGCCCAGGTCTCAGTTGTCAGCAGCGTGTTGAGCGGCACCGGCACCACGCCCGCCCGGATCGCGCCCCAGAACACGACCGGGAAATCCACCGTGTCGAGCATGATCAAGGTGATCCGCCGCTCGCGCCCGATGCCGAGCCGCGGCAGCACGTTGGCGAACCGGCTGCACCCTTCCGCAAGCGCGGAGTAGGTGAGCGTGCGCTTGGGATCGACGAACGCCGGCTTGGCGCCGCGGCCCTCGGCGACGTTGCGATCGACCATGTCGATCGCGGCGTTGTAGGCCCCGGTCGGCGGGGTCCAGGTCGGTGGCGCGGTCATGATCAGCTCCAGGCAGCAGCGGTCAGCAAAAATAGTGAGTAGCGAATAGTGAGAGGTTCGAGCTTGGCTATTCGCTCGCCTCATTACTCACACTCCTAGATGCCGGTGCATCGTCTCGGGATCCTCGGCAAGTGCTGCCGGCGGGCCCTCGAACACGATTTTACCCTTCACCAGGATCACCACGCGGTCGGCGACCGCGGTCACTTCGGCGACGGATTTGTCGACGAGCAGCGTCGCGATGCCGGCCTCGCGCACGAGCCGCACGGTCCGCCAGATTTCCTCGCGGATCAGCGGCGCCAGGCCCTCCGTCGCCTCGTCGAGGATCAGGACGCGCGGGTTCGTCACGAGCGCGCGGCCGATCGCCAGCATCTGCTGCTCGCCGCCCGACAGCTGATCGCCGCGATTGGTGATGCGCTGGGCGAGACGGGGAAACAGCTCGAGGATGCGGGGAACAGTCCATGTGCGCGCGCTGTCGAGGCCCGCCCGCTCGGCGATCTCCAGATTTTCGCGAACTGAAAGCGAGGCGAAGATGCCGCGGCCTTCCGGCACGTAGGCGATGCCCGACTGGGCGATGCGGAACGTCGGCTCGCGCGTCACCTCGCGGCCGTCGACCAACACGGCGCCCGAGCGCGGCCGCACGAGCCCCATGATGGTGCGAATGAGCGTCGTCTTGCCCATGCCGTTGCGGCCCATCAGACCGAGCGTCTCGCCGGCCCGCAGCGCCAGAGAGACGCCCCGAAGGATGTGGCTCTCGTCGTAGTAGGTGTGCAGGCTGCGCGCTTCGATGAGGGGTGACAATCCCATCAGTGTCCCCCGAGATACGCGGTCTGCACGGCCTTGTTGGCGCGCACGTCCGCCGGCGCGCCGGTTGCGAGCACCGCACCTTCGACCAGCACAGTCATGCGGTCGGCGACCTTGAATACGAAGTCCATGTCGTGCTCGATCAGGAGAACTGCGTGATCGCGGACGAGCGATTTCAGGAGCACGGCCATGCGTTCGCCCTCCTCCTGGCCCATGCCGGCCAGCGGCTCGTCGAGCAGCAGCACCTTCGGGGTGCTGGCGAGCGTCATGGCGATTTCCAGCTGGCGTTGCTGGCCGTGCGATAGCGTGCCGGCGATGCGCTGATGGCCGTAGGGCAGGCCGGCACGCGAAAGCGCCTGCTGCGCCCGCTCCACCAGCGCCGGCGCGCTCGACGGCGTCGCGAGCAGGCGCAGCCCAGAGCGCGCGACCGCCTGCGCCGCGAGCCGCACGTTCTCGAGCACCGAGACGGTCTTCAGGATGTTGGTGCGCTGGAACGAGCGCGCGATGCCGGCGTGCGCGCGCCGGTGCATGGGCATGTCGGTGATGTCGCGGCCTTCGAGCCGGATGCGCCCCGAGGTGGGGCGGAACTCGCCCGCCAGCAGATTGACGAACGTCGACTTGCCCGCGCCGTTCGGCCCGATCACAGCATGCAGCTCGCCGCGGCCGAGTGACAGCGTGACATCGCGGACGGCCGCTAAGCCGCCGAAGGACTTGGACAGCCCTTCGGTTTCGAGCACGGCAACCGCGGCGGGCGCATCAGTCATGGGAGGTAGGTTCCGGTCGGACAGCACCGGCAGTGTCGTGTTCGGTTCGATCGGGATTTGGACTAGCCTTCGGGAAGATCGACGGCAGGCGGATGCCCATCAGGCCGTTGCGGAACAGGATCACGACGGCAAGCACGACCAGCCCCTCGAACATCAGCTTGCGCACGACGATTTTTCCGAACAGCGGCTTCTGCTCGGTGGCGACCTGGATCAACTGGCCGACCTCGCTCAAGCCGATGTAGGCGAACGCCCCGACGATCGCGCCAGCGAGCGACCCGATGCCCCCGAGCAGGATCATCAGCAGCGCCTCGGCCGACTTGTGCCACGACACGAGCTCGGGGTTCACGAAACCGGTGTGCAGGCTCCACATGTGACCCGCCGAGCCCGCCAGCATGCCGGCTGCGACGAAGGCCGCAAGCTTGTAGGCGTAGGTCGAGAAGCCCATCGCCTCCATGCGGTGCTCGTTGACCCGGATGCCTTCGAGCACGCGGCCGAACATCGAGCGCAGCAGGAATGCCAGCGCGAGGTAAGTGGCGACCAGTTGCGCGAGCGCGACGTAGTAGGCAGGCCAGGTGCGCTGCGAGCGCGGCAGGCTCGTTGGATCGAAAGTATACCCGAACAGCGAAAGCAGGGGCTTGGCCAGATACGCGCCGTCGGTGCCGCCGCCGAGCTTGGTGTCGTGGAACACGAAGAAGATCATCTGCCCAAACGCCAGCGTCACCATCAGGAAGAAGAAGCCCTTGGTGCGCAGCGACAGCGCACCGACAACGAACGCGGCGAGGCCGGCTGCCAACATTGCGGCCGGCAGCGTCAGCCAGATGGGCTTTGGCGAGCTTTCCGGAGACAGCAGGAACACCACATAAGCGGCGAGCCCGTAGAATGCGCCATGGCCAAGGCTGACGAGGCCGGTCGCGCCGACGAGGAGATGCAGCGACAGCGCCAGCATGGCGCCGATCATCGCCGTGGTGAACAGGCTCACGTAGTAGGACGGCGCGAACAGCGGCAGCACGGCGAGTGCGGCAACGCAAGCCGCGAGGCCTGCCCAGCCGAGCCACGAGCGCGGCAGCATGCGGGTTTGGTCCGTCACGTGCGCCCCCCGAACAGTCCCGTCGGGCGAAACAGCAGCACCACCACCATCAGGATGTAGACCGACATCGATGCGGCAGCAGCGAGCAGGCCGAAGATGCCGCCGAGCGAGGCGAGCGAGGCGCCATAGGCTTTGCCGAGCGTGTCGATCAGGCCGATCAGCAGCGCCGACCAGAACGCGCCCGACACCGAGCCTAAGCCCCCGATCACCACGACGACGAAGGAGATGATCAGCAGCCCGTCGCCCATGTTGGGATAGACGGAGGTCAGGGGGGCAGCGAGCGCGCCGGCCGTCATGGCGAGTGCGGTGCCGACGGCGAACACGGTCAGATGCACCCGGCCCGCGTCAATGCCGAGGATGTCGACCATCTCGGGCTTCTCGGCGGCGGCACGAATGATCGCGCCCATCCGGGTACGCTCCACCCACCAGACCAGCACGCCGGCGAGCACGAGGCACACCGCGATCACGACGAAGCGGTAGGCGGCATAGGAGAAGCCCGAGGTGATCGGCACCGAAAAATCGAGGATCGCGGGCACCGGCACGGAATGGAAATCGTTGCCGACGAAGGCCGCGCGCAATTCCTCGAAGATCAGGATCAGCGCGAAGGTGAGCAGCACCTGGTCGAGATGCTCGCGCTTGTAGAAGTAACGGAACAGGAACCGCTCGAGTGCGAGGCCCAGGGCGATGCCGCACAGGATTGCCACGGGCAGCGCCAGCCACAGTGAGCCCGTCAACTTTGCCACCACGAACGCGAGGTAGGCGCCGATCATGAACATGCTGCCGTGCGCGAGATTGATCACACCGAGCACGCCAAAAATCAGCGTGAGACCACTCGCGATCAGGAACAGCAACAGGCCGTACTGCAGGCCGTTGAGGAGCTGGGAGAGGAAGCCGGCAATCACATCCGCCTCCGGCGCCGATCAACGCCGTCGCAACCGGCGGGCGCGGCCGGCAAGCAACTTGACGAGGCTCTCCCCGATCCGGGGGATGGCAATCGCCTTTGCCATCGAAGCCTGCCAGCGAAAACTGGAGCAGGCCGAGGCGAGAACTACATGAATGGGTCCGAACGGTCTAGCCACACGCGCGTTTCGTCCGCTAAGGTGTCCTCATGATCAGCCGCAGAAGCTGACATCCCAACAGGGAGGAATTCCATGATCAATCGTCGACACCTCGTCGCGGGCCTCGCCTCGGGCGTAGCGGCCCCACTGCTCGCCACGACCCCCGGACCAGCCCTTGCCCAGGCGGTGGATTATCCCAATCGCCCCGTCCGCATGATCGTGCCCTACGCGGCCGGTGGCGGCACGGACTTCATTGCGCGCGGTCTCGCGGAGAAACTCTCACAACAGACGGGACAGCAATTCGTCATCGAGTATCGCGGTGGCGCTGCCGGTGCGTTGGGTACGGAAGCTGTGGCGAAATCGACGCCCGACGGGTATACGCTGCTGCTCACCGCACAGGCACCCATCGAGCTTATTCCGCACCTGCGCAAGCTCAACTATGATCCGCTGAAGGATCTCGTGAAAGTCGGGCGCATGTCCGAGCAGATCGCCGGCTTTGCCGTACATCCTTCGCTGGGTGTCAAAAACCTGACCGAGTTCGTGGCACTGGCGAAGCAGAGCCCGGGCAAGTTCACCTATGGGACCGGTGGCGTCGGCTCGGTCAATCATCTCAGGGTGGAAACCTTGAAGCTGATGGCGGGCATCGATATCCTGCACGTGCCCTACAAGGGCGTCGGCGAGGCGCTCCCCGATATTCTGGCAGGCACTATCCACCTGATGGTGGACTCGAGCATCCTGCCGGCGGCGAAAGCCGGCAAGCTCACCCTGCTCTCGGTTCTCACGCCCGAGCGATATTCCGAGTTCCCCGATGTGGCGACGATGCGCGAGCAGGGGTTTCCGGACTATGACGTTCCCGTCTCGTTCGGCACCTTCGCACCGGCCGGTGTTCCCGAGCCGATCCTGGAGAAACTAAACCGCGAGATCGGCAAGATCCACACCGACACGGAGTTCCGGACGAAGCAATTCGCGGGCGGCAACCTAGTCTACAAAGAAGCGCTGTCCATCGCGCAGTTACGGGATCTCATCGTCAAGGATTCGGCTCGCTTCGGCGATCTGATTCGGCGCGCGAATATCAAGTTGGACTGAACGAAAGGCTGCGACCTACTGTGCCACCGTGCGCCAACGACCGAACGGTGGCATTCGCGCGCAAATCACGTTGCAGCTTCCGGCTCGCCGCCGGCTGCAAGCAGATCTTCAAGCTCGATGTTGATCGCGCCGCGCGCCAGACGCAGCGCGTGCGCGGCCGCCAGGATGTCGGCGTGGGTGCGCCCGGTTGGCGGACGGAACTTGTAGCATGCGAGTTCCAGCAATTGGCCGAGCGGGTCGCGAAAGTAGATGCTGTCCATGAAGCCCCGGTCGACGGGTCCAGAGGTGGAAAGGTGCTGCCCCTCGAGGCGAGCGACCGCGGCGTCATAGGTCTGGCGGCTGACGGCGAACGCGAGGTGGTGGAGATTGCCGGCGCCGCTCGGGTTGGGTCTGCGATCGGGTAGCCAGTCGTCGCGCGTGAAGATGGTGATCAGCCGGCCGTCGCCCGGGTCGAAATACAGGTGATTGACGGTGTGATCGTCGAGGTTGGGCTGCTCGAACACGAGCGGCATGCCGAGCGTGCCCTCCCAGAAGTCGATCGAGGTCTGCCGGTCGGCGCCCATGAAAGTGATATGGTGGACCCCGAGCGTGGGCACGAGCGCTGCGGCGGGGCGAGCTTCGCGTTCCATCAGTAAGTCTCCACGTGATAGCGGCCACCCTGGCGCATGACAGGCTTGATCGCGGCCCAGTCCAGGCCGTGTTTGCGGGCGATGTCGGCGAACGCCTCCTCCACGCCCGCCTCCATGCCCTTTAGGCCGCAGATGTAGATGTGCGTCGCCTCGCTCGCCAGTAGTTTGCCGAGGCTCGCGGCCTCTTTCCGCAGGCGATCCTGGACATACTCCTTTTCCGCGCCGACGACGCGCGAGAACACGAGATGCTTCTCAAGCAGGCTCGGTGGCACCTTTTGCAGCGGGCCGAAATAGGGCAGCTCCTCGGGCGTGCGGGCGCCGAAGAACATGACGAGGCGGCCGGCGGCGTTCTGCATGGCGCGGCGGCGGCGCTCGGTGAAGGCTCGGAACGGGGCGGAGCCGGTGCCGGTGCAGATCATCAGGATGTTGGCGTTGGCGTCGTTCGGCATCAAGAATGTCGCGCCGAACGGGCCCGTCAGCTCGACCTTGTCGCCGACCTTCAGGTCGCACATGTTGTTGGAGCCAACGCCGCCGTCGACGCGCTTGATGGTGAGGCCGACGTTGTTGGCGTTGCGCTTCTCGCCGTCGCGTGCCGAGGCGATCGAGTAGAGGCGGATGTCGTGCGGGCGCCCGTTCGCCTGAGTGCCTGGCGGCACGATGCCGATCGACTGTCCCTCGAGCACGGGGAATACGGTGTCGCCGAACGAGAGCACGATGTGGCGCACGTCGCTCTCCGTGCTTGCCGCCGTGATGCGGAAGTTGCCCTGCACGGTGGCGATGGCCGGCTTGACGCGTCGATAGAGATTGATCGTTGGCTTGGAGGCGGAGGCCGGCGCTACGACTTTGCCGCCAGCGCCGGCGTGCGCTTTCTCCAGGATCGCGTCGACGTCGGTCTCGAGAGCCTGCTCGGCATCGGGCGCCGCCTCGCCGAGCTCCTCCTGCTTTGGCAGCTCGCTCCAGCCGAGCTGCTCGGCAAGCGTGTAGGCCTTGGCGGCGCTGACCACGCGCCAGTTGTCGATCGAGCCTGTCGGGCAGGGCGCGATGCAGTCCATGCAGAAGTTGCACTTCTCGGCATCGACGACGTAGTTGGTGTCGTCGTGCGTCACCGCGCCGACCGGGCACGTCGCCTCGCAGGTGTTGCAGCGGATGCACACCTCGGGATCGATGACGTGCTGCTTCTTGAGGGCGGCGCGGTGGGAGGCCAGGCAGGTGGTCATGGCATCATTCCTGGGCTTCGATCTCGACGGTCATGGCTGCGTAGTCGAGGAGGACGAGCGATGGGGCAAGCAGTGCGCCGCCGACGATGGCGACGGGCTCGCCGTCCACGTGCCTTGCCGGCGGGGCCATTGAGACGAGCACGCGCACCTGCCGAGGCTGTCCAAGCCAAAGGATCGTGGCATGGCCCACCTGAGCCTGGCTCTTGATGTGACCCGCCAACTCCACGCTGTCACTTCGTCCGCTCGGGATGGTGCCAATCTCAGCGGCCACGATCCTGTCGCACAGTCGCTCGCCGTTGAAGCCGGTATCGAGCAACGCAAGTATCTCATCGCCGCCATTTGAACATCTGATGCGGAGTAGTGGTCGGAAGCGGCCGTCTATACTTCCGAGTGCAACGCCCACCAGCCGCCTCCTATGGTCGTCGGCATCCTCACCCGATGAACATGACCAATGGTCGTGGCACCGAAGCGCCGGTCGAACCTAACCCGCGCTGCTTCGTGATCGGGGCCTGTTTCGTACTCGCCTGTTCCAATGTTGATCATCACGACCGTGCCAGTGGGCAGCGCATCCACGATCTGCTTATTGGCTTCGAGCCAAGCATCAGCTTTGCAGCCGATGGCTTCCAATTCGTGTTTCTCGAGCCAGCGCGGCGGATCCAAGGTGGTCGGCGGCTCGACGGCAAAATCGACCTGATCCTCGGCGAAGCCAGAGCCTTTTGTTGATGCGGTCATGCAAGCGTCCTTCCATAGGCGTCTCTGTTAGATCCTATCACCCGCGGTGGATCTTGACGTACTCGAAGTCGCCGCCCTTGTTGTCGATGCCGATCTTGGGCGCCGTAGTCCGCAATCTCTATTCCGCCGCGGCTACTGCCCTCGCTTTCAGACGCTCGTACAACCACGATGGCGAGAGGTCGGCACCGTTCGGCCATGTGATCGTGTCGGTGTCGGGATCGACGCGAAGCATCGCGAAAAAATCGATGGATTTGAGCGGCTCGAAGATGGGGCCCCACAATTGATCGGCTAGATCGATCTCACCCGAGAACCCATCCGAAAACCGGAGCCAGACCCGGAATTCTCCGGCATGGCGCGCATCGACGACTCGAGGCAGCATGAGATTCACTCCAGCGGCTCAATTTTCCCGTGCGGTTGCCTGTCCATGACCTGTTGCCAGACAACCAGCAAATCGCCCAGGTGTTCCAAGCGCCATTCCTCGACAAGACTGTGGGCCCGACGAGGAAGCGCACCTTCGATCAGTGCCCCGGTTTCGATGAGCATCTTGGCTTTGTGCTCGCCGTACCTCGCGTGAAAGTGCGGCGAACCGTGGTCATTATAGTACATCGTGATGATAATGCCAAAGAAGCGGCTGATCTCTGGCATCTCGCTAGTCCTCACCCGCGGTGGATCTTGACGTACTCGTAGTCGCCGCCCTTGTTGTCGATGCCGATCTTGGGCGCCGTGATCCAGCCGGCATACTTGCCGCGATCCCAGCAGGGCAGCATCAGCGACGCGATGAAGTCGCCATCGGCCTTCGAGGGGAGCCACTGGTCGCGGCTCTTGATCCACTGCTCCTCCGACATCAGCTTGCCGTCGGGAGATGCCTCGATGGCCTTGAACTCGCCGATAGCGCGGTTGAAGGCGACCGACGGCAGGGTGAGCGCGAACTTGATGCCGGCCTTCTCGATGATCTTGTTCCAGCGATTGACGCCGCCGGCGCAGTCCCGGGTGTAGTCGTCGCGCAGGCGCATGTTGATCGCAGTCAGCGCCGGCTCGTCGACCTTGCGGATCTCGCCGTCGATGTACTTGAGCACCGGATAGGTGGCGCTGGTTAGGAGATGATCGTCCTCGATCTTCGTTTCCATGAAGCGGCCCTTGAGGCCGGCGTTGTAGAAGTTGGCGGCGTTGGTCGAGACCTCCGAGCCGAACAAGTCGAGCGACAGCGAATAGTGCAGGTTGGCCTTTTTCTGGATGGTGGCTAAGTCGATCACGCCCAATGCGCGGATGCGATTGATGTCGTGAGGGTCCTCGATGCCGGCGGCCTTCATGGCCTCGCAGGTTCGCTCGATCACCCGCCCGACGCCCGTCTCGCCGACGAACATGTGGTGCGCCTCCTCGGTCAGCATGAAGCGGCAGGTGCGCGACATCGGGTCGAAGCCGCTTTGTGCAAGCGACTCGAGCTGCATCTTGCCGTCACGGTCGGTGAAGAACGTGAACATGAAGAGCGAGAGCCAGTCGGGCGTCTCCTCGTTGAAGGCGCCGAGCATGCGCGGCTTGTCGACATCGCCCGAGCGGCGCTGCAGCAGGCCGTCGGCCTCTTCGCGGCCGTCGCGGCCGAAGTACTTCTGCAGCAGGTAGACCATGGCCCACAGGTGGCGGCCTTCCTCGACGTTGATCTGGAACAGGTTGCGCATGTCGTAGAGCGAGGGCGCGGTCTTGCCGAGAAAGCGCTGCTGCTCGACGGACGCGGGCTCGGTGTCGCCCTGGATGACGACGAGGCGGCGCAGCATGGCGCGGTATTCGCCGGGCACCTCCTGCCAGGCCTTCTCGCCTTTGTGCGCGCCGAAGTTGACCTTGCGCTCACCGTCCTGCGGGGCGAGGAGGATACCCCAACGGTACTCGGGCATTTTAACGTAGTCGAATTTCGCCCAGCCCTTCGGGTCGATTGAGACGGCCGTGCGGAGATACACGTCACTGGTCTGGAACCCTTCCGGCCCCATCGTCATCCACCAGTCGATGTAACCGGGATGCCATTGCTCCAGCGCCTTCAGGACGCGCTGGTCGTCGGCGAGGTTGACGTTGTTGGGGATCTTCGTCGTGTAGTCGACGGCGCCGGTTGCCGCGGGGGATGCGGTCTGGGTCATTGTTGATGTCCTTGAACTCGCGGGTATTCGAAACCAGTGTCTTGGCAGGAACAGAGGCCGAGCAGGCCGGCGTAGAGGATGGTCACTGTGGGCATGGGGTCTCCGTGAGGTGGTCAGGCGGTGTCGTGGTACGTAGGTTGGGTCGCGCCCTGCACTAGCGAGACCCAACGATATGCGACGTGCCGTGCCGTGTTGGGTTTCGCAAGGGCTCAACCCAACCTACGCGATCTACGCGATCACACCCGGTCCTTGTCGAAGTCGCCTTTGATGCCGGTGCCGTAGCGGCGGAGCGCGCCGTCGGGGCCGGTGGCGCTTGGACGGTTGAAGATCCAGTTCTGCCAGGCGGTGAGGCGGCCGAAGATCTTGGTTTCCATGGTTTCGGGGCCAGCGAAGCGCAGGTTTGCCTCGAGGCCGGTGAGGCCGTCGGCCGAGAACGATGCGCGCTCCTCGAGAAAGATGCGCACCTCGTCCTCCCAGTCGACCTCGTCGAAGCTTTCGGTGACGAGGCCTGCGCGGTCGGCATCGGTGGCGTCGAGCGGTTGACCGATCGCGGCTTTCGCTTTGCCGACACTTTCGGGCTCGCCGAGGAAACGCGTCTCGAGCCGCGTGATGCCGTTCGACATGGGGTAGCGTCCGAAGTTTAGTGCGGAGAGCGTGACGCTTGCCTCGGCGCGGTTATCTCCCTTCATCCGGCCCGCGAACATGTAGGCACGGTCACAGGCGAAAATGATCTCGGCGAGCGTGCCGGCGAAGCACGAGCCCGGCTCGATCAGCGCGACGAGCGATCGCGAGGTCACGTCGATGCGCTTCAGAGTGCGCTTCCAAGTGTTGAGGATCTCTCGCACCAGCCAGTCCGTGGCGTTGGCGTGCAAGAGAGCGTCGTAGGCCAGCACTGCCGCGGGGTCGCCCTGCGTCTTGAAGATCCAGGTGCCGATCTCGAGCTCGTTGAGGCGCATGTGCAGAATGGCGTCGTCGAGCTCGCGCGACAGCTTCAGCATGTAGAACTCGGCGCCTTGCGCCCAGATCGCCTCGGCGCCGGCGGGCGGCGCATCGACGGGGCCCTTCAGTGTGAATGTCGCGCGACGGCCGATGCGGTCGATCTCGACGTTCACGTGGGAATAGGTGACCGCATCGCCCGTGACGGTGCGCACGAGCGGCGTCAGCGCGATGCCTTTGGCGTTCGACGGGCGGTCGGAGGTGGCGGCCAGTTCCTTCGCCATCTCGGCGACGGCGGCATCGAACTTGGAGTTCGGCACGGCTTGATCGACCAATCGCCACTCGACGGCACGGCGGCCCTTGATGCCCTCCTCGAGGGTGCAGAAGGCGTCGGCGCGGTCGCGGCGGACCTTGCGCTTGTCGGTGACGCGGGTGAGGCCGCCAGTGCCAGGGAGAACGGCGAGCAAAGGGATCTCGGGCAGCGACACAGTCGAGTTGCCGTCGTCGGCGAGGATGATCTTGTCGCAGGAGAGCGCCAGCTCGTAGCCGCCGCCGGCTGCTGTGCCTCGCACTGCGCAGATGAACTTCTGGCCCGAGTGCTCCGAGCTATCTTCCATCCCGTTGCGCGTCTCGTTGGTGAACTTGCAGAAGTTCACTTTGTGGGCGTGGGCAGAGCCCGCCAGCATCCGGATGTTGGCGCCGGCGCAGAACACCTTGTCCTTGCCCGACTTCAGGATGACGACCTTGACGCCCGGGTGCTCGAAGCGGAGCCGCTGCAGGGCGTCGGCCAGCTCGATGTCGACGCCGAGGTCATAGGAGTTGAGCTTGAGCTGGTAGCCCGCAAACAGCGTGGCGTTCTCGTCGACGTCCATGATCAGCTCGGCCGTGTCGCCGCTGAACTTCAGCTTCCAATGGCGGTAGGTCGCGGGCGTACGGGCGAAGTCGATGAGCCCCGAAGGCGCTGTCAGTCGGGCTGCGGTCTCCGCCATGTCTGTCGTCCTCACGCATCTTAATGCCTGGGCAGGACATAAAACGCATAAAATTGCATAGGTCAATCCAAATATTGGCATTTCCATTCAATCAGAACGCATTATACTGCCCAGATGATTGTCGAGAGACCGGCCATGCAACAGACCGAGATCGCACGCACCATCGGGGCCAAGGTCCGGGCCGGCCGCAAGCGCTTAGGGCTGACGCGCAAACAGCTGGCCGCGAGCGCCGACGTGTCCGAACGCTATCTCAATGCGCTCGAGAACGGCGAGGCCAATGCCTCGGTCGGCTTCCTGCTCAAGGTCGCCGAGGCGCTCGACATCGAGTTCGTGAGCCTGCTCGCGCAAACCAGCGATGCTGTGCAAGGCGAACGCACGCTGCAGAACCCCGGCCTCGCCGCACTGATCGGCACGATGACGGCGGCCGAGCAGACGGGCGCCGTCGGCGTGCTCGAGCGCTATCTCGACGAGCGGCGGCGCGCGCACCGCGGCATCGCGCTGCTGGGCTTGCGGGGCGCGGGCAAGTCGACACTCGGCCGACGCCTCGCCGAACGGCACGGCATCGCCTTCGTGTCGGTCACGCGCGAGATCGAGGCGCGCGCCGGCATGAGCCTCGCGGAGCTGTTCAACCTCGGCGGACCCGACTCCTACCGCACGCTCGAGAACGAGGTGGTCGCCGAGATGAGTAGCCGCGAGGATCGCATCGTGCTGGAGACGGCGGGCGGCATCGTCGGCAACGCCCAGGCGCTCGACATGATCCTCGGCGCGTTCAAGACGGTGTGGTTGAAGGCGAGCCCCGCCGAGCACCTCGCCCGCGTCGCTGGCCAAGGCGACATGCGCCCGATGCGCGGCGACCCGCGCGCGCTGGATCACCTGAAGGCGCTGCTCGCCGCCCGCGAGCCCGACTACGCCCGCGCCGATTGCCTGATCGACACATCGGGTCGCACCGTCGACGATTGCTTCGCCGATCTCGAGGCGATCGCTGCGTCGGTGTTTACGCGGCAGACCGCGTGAGAGGCCGAGGCAGGCGGTTCCGATTTGGACGCGCACCGCAAGCAGCAACGCGCAGAGCATTTCGAGGGCGGACAGGGCGGACTTCACGTTCGACATCGCAGCAGTATGCGGCCGTTTTGGCTCGCGGGCATAGGTTTCGGCGCGTGTCGCGAGGTCAGCGTTAACCGCGGGGACAAGTCGGCAGGGTTACGGGGTGATGGCGCGGCCGACGCTTGAATTGGCTCGAAAGATTATCCCCGCGGCGAAGGGCGACTTGTGCGCGGCGGCGCGGTTGAGGGCACAGTTGCAGCGGTCGACAGCCTATGTCGTGCGGATTCCCTTCGCCACCGCGCCACTATTGAGGAACGCCGCGATCTCGGCGGCCGAGTAGCCGGCCTCGCCGAGCACGGCGTCGGTGTGCTCGCCAGGCAGCGCAGGCGGGGTTTCGACCGAGCCGCCGCCGTGCGCCAGCGCAAAGCCCGAGCCGATCACCTTGAGGCGGCCGTTAGGACTGTCGACCTCCTGCAGCACGGGGCGGTGCTTCAGCTGCGGATGCTCGACGATCTCGGGGATCGTCCACACGCGCCCGCATGGCACGTCGGCTTTGGTCAGGTGCTCGTCCCAGTAGAGGGCGTCGTGCGCGGCGAACACGTCCTCGATGATCGCCCGCAGTGCCGCATCGTTGTCGATGCGCGCCGGCCAGTCGACGAAGCGCGGGTCCTTCGCCAGGTCCGGCTTGCCGATGGCCTTCGAGAGGGCGGCGAACTGCTTCTCGTTGTTGACGGCAAGCAGGATGTGGCCGCCCTTGACCTTGAACAGATCGGCGGTCGGCAGCCGGCTCTGCGCGCGATTGCCCGACGGCCCCTGCGCGTGGCCGCCGACCATGTAGTCGACGAAGAAGCCCGACATGAACGTTATCGCGGCGTCGAGCATGGCGACGTCGACGAGTTGGCCCCGGCCGGTGTGCGTACGCTGGTAGAGCGCGCTCGACACACCGAACGCCAGCGTCATGCCGCCGATCGCGTCGCACACCGCGAAGCCCGCGCGCGTCGGCCCGCTCTCCTTGGTGCCGGTGATCGACATCAGGCCGCTCATCGCCTGGATCTTGCCGTCGTAGGCGGCAGCCGTCCGTTCGGGGCCGACCTGGCCGAAGCCTGAGACGGCGGCGTAGATCAGCCGCGGATTGACCGCCGAGAGTTGCGGCCAGCCGATGCCGAGCTTCTCCATCACGCCCGGCCGGTAGTTCTCCATCACCACGTCGGCCTTTTCGACGAGCCGCTTCACGATCTCAACGGCGTCGGGGCGGGTAAGATCGAGCGCGATGTTGCGCTTGTTCGAGTTGATCGCCATCCAGCTGGTGCCGAGGCCCTTCGCGGACCAGTCCTTGTTCGGCGGCCCATAGCGCATGTCGTCGCCGCCTGGCCGCTCGATCTTGATCACGTCGGCGCCGAGCAGCGCTAGCTGGTAGCTGCCGAACGGCCCCGCGAACACCTGCGTGAAATCGAGGACGCGAACGCCAGTGAATGGTTTGGACATGCGGTGGAACCTCGAAGAGACTGTATGACCGGCTCGACACTTGGTTTGATGCCGAGTCCGCATCTTGCTTGATGCCGAGTCCGCATCTTGCTTGATGCCGAGTCCGCATCTTGGCAGGGATGTACGAGGCCGCCAACCGAATGCACCACGACCTGCCGCCGGCGCCGCGTCCCGAACGGTTTCACCGTGCATCGGCAGGCCACGCGACGAACGGCATTGGCTTGCTGGCGCAATCGCCTAATCGCGATCCGTTGGCCAAGCCAAGCTTTCCTGCTTAGGCTTGCCGCATCCTCATCGACACCTGGAGAAACGCCATGGGCAATACGGTCAAACTGCATCGCGTGGTCAAGGCGCCGCCCGCGCGCATCTACAAGGCGTTCACCGATGCCGCGGCGATGTCCAAGTGGATTGCACCCAAAGGCTTCACCTGCACCGTGCACGGCATGGACGCGCGCGTCGGCGGGGCGTTTCGCATGAGCTTCACCAACCTCGACAACGGCCAGGGACACTCGTTCGGCGGCACGTTCCTCGAGATGATCCCGGCCGAGAAGCTGCGCTACACCGACAAGTTCGAGGATCCGAACCTGCCAGGTGAGATCATCGTCACCGTGCTGATGCGGCCGGTTTCGTGCGGCACGGATCTCGCGATCACGCAGGAGAATATCCCCGACGTTATTCCGGTCGAGCTTTGCTACCTTGGCTGGCAGGATTCTTTGAACCAGCTTATCGATCTGGTCGAGACGGCGCCACCCGCCGGGTAGGGCGCCGAGCGTCGCTAGCAATAAAAAGAGCCGCCGTTGGGGACGGCGGCTCCAAGCCCGGTCAGAGATGTCAGGCGTGTCGATCGTCAGGCGGCATTACCACCAGCGGCGGTTCCAGAAGCCGTGGCCACGGCCGCGCTGCTCGCTATCGTGCGACTCCTGGTAGATGTGGCGGCTCGCCTCGTTCTGAGCGCGCCGGATCTCGGCGGCCTCGCGACCATCGATGCGGCCGTCACGCTGGGCGCGGCGCTCCATCTCGCGGATGCGGGCCTGCTCGGCTTCGAGCGATTGGTACTCCTGGCGGGTCAGCTCGCCCGCGCGGCGAGCGTTCTGGATGCGCTGCTCCTGCATCTGCTGGCGCGCATCGATCTCGCGCTGCGAGTCGTAGCGCTGCGCATCCTGGCGCTGGCCATCGTGATAGCGCTGGGCGGAGGCGCCGGTGGTCAGCGCGGCCAGAACCAGGGCGGAGGCAATGACGATCTTGTTCATCGGGAGGGTTTCTCGGTCAGATGCTTCAGCCAGGACCGGGTTTCCCCGTTGCTCTTGTCCGTGCTTTCGAGGGAGACAATGCCACCTGGCCGTTGAACCCGTTCTGAACCGATCCTTTAGCTGGCGTTCATTCCTGGGATCGAGGTCGGCACGGACGGAGCCGCCGAGCCGGTAGCCGATGACCTGCAAAAGCCGAGTTTATTCACGTATATCAGCTAGATGACTTGAGGCTTCGGGGACCAGGAGTGGGGGGATGACCCACGTGAGCGACGTGCTGAGCGAGCGAAGAAAAGACCGCTGGCGACAGTTAATCGCCATGGCCTGCTTTTTTGTCGCACTTCAGACCGTCGCCGAACTCAGGGCCGAGCCGCCAACGCTCACCGGGCCGGGTCCCCCGCTCCTTCGGCCTGGAACGCTGACGGTGACCTCGCCCGTCAACCAGCGCGGCACCGTCTACCTGCGTTGGGAGGGGACCATTGCCGCTCCCATGGCGCGCGACATCGAGCAGGCCTTCGAGGCCTTCAAAGCGACCCGAACGCGGTTCGTGCTGATTTTGAATTCGAGCGGCGGCAGCGTCGGAGAGGGCGAGCGCACCATCACGCTCCTGAAAAAGATCCGCGCCACCCACCGGCTCGATACGGTCGTCGATCGCGGCGCGCGCTGCGGCTCCATGTGCGTGCCGGTCTACCTGCAGGGCGAAGGCCGATTTGGCGCCCGCTCCAGCGCCTGGCTGTTCCACGAGGTCACGCGCGAAGGATCGCTCTATGGCCGCCGCAAGAAGGCGGAGCGCCAATACACGCGCCTCGTCGACACTTACATGGTGCCGGCCGGCGTCTCGAAGGTGTGGATCGACCGCATGCTGCCGCTGATCATCGAGCACGACTGGTGGCAGACCGGCGACAATCTGATCAACGACGGCGCCAACATCATCACGCGGCCGCTCGAGAACCGCACCAAGCGCAATCTCGAACAGGAGATGATGCTGCCGCAGGCGCCAACCGGCGCCGTCGCGGCCCAGCCGCCGGCGACGCCCGCAGTAGCGACGCCAACGGCTGAACCGCCGCCGATCGACCGCCGGGGCGATGGCAAGCCATCATCACGGTGAGGAGCCAGCCTTGCCCACTCGGTTGCAATCTATAGTGGAATTTGCTATAGTGGTTTCTGCAGGGGACAGCAGGCGGTGCAAGTCTATACGACAAAGACGTTCCGTCGTTTTCAGCGCAAAGAGCGGATCAGTGACGCGACATTGCTCGACGCAGTGCGCCGCGCCGAAACTGGCCTTGTCGACGCCGAGCTAGGCGGTGGTCTCGTCAAGCAGCGTATCGCCCGCCAGGACAAGGGCAAGAGTGGCGGCTATCGCACTCTCATTGCCTATCGAACAGCGGGTCGCGCCGTGTTCCTGTTCGGCTTTACCAAGAGCAGCCAGGCCAACATCAGCCCGGCGCAGCTAGAGAAGTGGCAGGCAATCGCAGCCGACTTTCTTGCCGCAGGTGACACCACTATCGAGAGTTCGATTGCCGACAACGAATTGAATGAGGTGCAGTGATGAGTAAAAAGCAAACTGAGGCGCAACGGATGGACGCCGAGCTTGTCGAGACCGCACGCGGCCTGCACCGCTCGGGCATCGTCAGCGATGCAACGCTGGAAAAGATCACCGCCCGTAACATCGACCTGACGAAGTTCCCGAAGGTGAAGCCGCCGACCGGAGCAGAAATAGTCAGCATGCGGGAACGAGCCAACATGAGTCAGGCGGTCTTCGCCCGTTTTCTGAATGTCGGCACCAGCACGCTCAGCCAATGGGAGCGTGAAGAAAGCCGCCCACGTGGGGCCGCCGCCCGCTTACTGGCCATCGTCAAGAAGGCAGGCGTGCAGGCCATCCTCAAAAACGGCCTCGGTTGAGCAAAATGCACGCCGGTTCCAGGTTGAGGAGTAACACGCGTTCACTTTTTTGCCTTGTCCTCGTCCATCGTACCGAGCAGGCGCGCCTTGTAGTCCTCAGGCGCGGTGCGGCCAGCGTCGTCGTAGGCCTTCTTCACCGCCGCGATCGAGGGCACGAAGATGTCCTTGCGGCGCGCCTTGGTCCAATCCTGCGAGGCGCGGATCGAGTCGACCGAGCCCTGGAACTGCGGCATCACCCAGCGAGCGAACAGCTCGAAGCTCTTCATCGTGTCGGGGCGGTTCGCCCACTCGTGCGCGCGGAACATGAAGCCGCCACAGCCGCCGCCCGACATCTCGATCAGGCGGTGCAGGCCGCGGGCGACGGTCTCGGGCGAGCCGACCAGCGTCGTGCCCATCTTCACGCCTTGCCGCAACGGGTCGTCGGCGCGGCCGGCTGGGCGGCCGAGCGTTTCCTCGAAGTAGGTGAGGGTCTCGGCCCGCTCGCCCGTTCTCACCTGGTTGAGCGCCTCCTCGTCGTCCTCCGCGCAGTGCATATTGACGACGAGGCTCCAGTGTTTGCGGTCCATTTTGCGGCCGTGCCTGGCGGCTTCGTCCTCCGCGATCTTCAAGTGGATAGCTAGCACAAGTCAAGAGTATATAACAGAGAGAGAGACGAGTCCTGGGAGGAGGTAGAGGTGGGGAGACGAAGAGATAAGTGGATAGCTAGCACAAGTTAAGAGTATATAACAGAGAGAGAGAGACGAGTCCTGGGAGGAGGTAGAGGTGAAAAGATGGTGGGAAGATAGGAAGAAATGGAGGAAATTGTTAAGGAAGCCACCGAATTAAGACGAAGAATATGATAAAAGAAGACGAAGTAGTTGCGTCAGGACTGGCTACCCGCAAACTACGAGAAAGAAAAGAGCCCTACGAACTGGAGTTGATTCTTCCATCAACCAGAATATTTATTTATTCAGAAATGTGGTATGATAAAATTATTATTATTATATCGTACAGTGTTGAAATTGACGTTGGTGGAGGCGCCGAGTTTGTATATCATTTCTCCTTATTCATGAAGCAGGAGATCCCTATGGCCTTAAATGCCAACAAAAACATTCTGTTTTACAATTGGGAGGCAAAAGATTGCGTCCGGTTTTATGCCTGATGGCCAATGAGCTTTTTGATGAAATAAACAAAGATGCCTGGCAAGTAGCTTCAGCAATTGAACTATTCCACAACTTTACCTTAATTCATGATGATATCATGGACAAAGCCCCGCTGCGTAGG
>JANOJW010000221.1:0-3259 GCA_031418955.1 Hyphomicrobiales bacterium
CATCATGGGTTTCGGCTCTTACGAAACCGCGTGGACGTGGCTGCACAAGCTGCGCTCGACGATGGTGAGGTCGGGCAGCGAGCCGCTCGGCCCTTTAGCCGAACTGGACGAGGCGCTGGTTGGCGGCAAGGGCGGCCCGCACAAGCAACTCGTTCTGGCGGCAGCGGAAAGCGGCGGGCGCATTCGCTTCGCCCACGCCGACAACAATGACGCCGACACGTGCAAGCGTTTCGCTGACGCCGAGGTGTCCAAGGACGCAGCCGTCACCACGGACGGCCACGCCGGCTACAACGAGACGAGCCTCGGCAAGCGCGAGCACGAGGCCATCGTGCAGACGAAAGCCGAGAAGCGCGAGGCGGATTGCGTGCAGGCGTGCCACACGTCGATCTCGCTGCTAAAGCGCTGGCTGATCGGTACGCACGCACTCGCCATGACGCCGAAACACCTGCAGGCGTACCTTGACGAATTCGTCTTTCGCTACAACCGCCGCAAGACTGACGGCGTCGCGCGCATCGCCGCCCGCGTGATCGAAAGTGCTGTCGCGAAACCGCCGCTGACCATGCGGGATCTGGTCGATCAGACGACGCCGTACCGCCGGTTCCAGGCCGCTCAGGCGGCAACGTCAGCCTGAACTAAGGGGACAGGCATGCATGCCGAGCGAGTGACGTTTTGCCAATACCGCGGGAACCATAGATGAACGTGACTTCACCACGAGCTTTCACATAGTGATCGACGCGCAAGAGTTCGTCGCGACGGCCTACAAACAGTCCTGGTTGCTCAACAGGTGTCCCCGGCGAGAACACTTGGTAGATTTCTCGCTGAAGTGCAATCAAGTCATCCGGCTTGATGAATTTCTGATTTGGTCTAGTCATGCCCCGCCCCTACTCAGAACGCTACGTACAAGGTTAACGGCCAGCTTGGTGCTCGTCTACGGCCATCGTCGCCCCCTCATGTTGCAAGAGTCATCTTGACTTTTCGGATTCGAATTGCATCCGAGACGAGCCGATTCGGTATCGGGTCAAGCCATCGACAAATATGGATATCCCTTCGCGGCTTCCTCGTCGCAGCGGCGGCGGTAGGTCGGCGCGCTGCCGCTGTAGCGGGCGATGATGCGCACGTCGCGGCCCTCGATGTTGCGGTTGACGCCGGTCATCCAGGAGTCGATCTCGTTCGACAGCAGGCCCTTGCCCATCTCGTGCACGTAGCCGGTCCATTCGGCGACGCCTTCGGGCTTCGCATCCGTGCGCGAGTGGCCGTGACGGGTCATGTGGGCGACAAGGCGCGTCACCCAATCGACGTTGTACTCGATCGAGCGGGGAATGTTGCCCAGCGCCGTGTGCGGGCCGACCAGCATCATCATGTTCGGGAAGCCCTCGACCAGCACGCCGAGGAAGGTCTGGGGACCCGGACGCCACGCCGACTTGAGCGTGCGGCCGTCGATACCGCGAATGTCGATGCGGTCGAGCGAGCCGGTGATGGCGTCGAAGCCCGTGGCGAAGATGATCATGTCGAACTCGAACGCGCGGTCGGTCGTCGCGAGGCCTGTGGGCGTGATGCGCGCGATCGGCGTCGCCTTGATGTCCACGAGTTCGACGTTGGACTGGTTATAGACCTCGTAGTACTTCGTCTCCATCGGCACGCGGCGGGTGCCGAAGCCGTGATCTTTCGGGATCACCATCTCGGCGATCTTCGGGTCCTTGACGCGCTGGCGTATTTTCTTCGCCACGAAGTCGGAGACGATCTTGTTGGCCTCGCGGTTGGTCAGCATGTCGCGGAAGTTGCCCTGCCACATGCCGAAGCCCGGTGTCGCATACTGCTGCTCGAGGAAGGCCTCGCGCTCCTCGGGTGTCAGCTCGAAGGTGCCGCGGGGGTCGATCGAGTGCAGGAAGCAGGCGTAGGTTTCCTGGCAGCGCTTGAACATCTCCGGATAGCCGGCGCGGATCTTCTGCATGGCCGCGGCGTCGATCGGGCCATTGTGCAGCGGCTTGCACCAGTTGGGCGTGCGCTGGAACACGGTCAGATGGCCGGCCGTCTTGGCGACCTCGGCGATGGTCTGTACGCCGGTGGCGCCGGTTCCGATCACGGCGACGCGCTTGCCAGCGAAACCGACCGGGTGCTTGGGCCAGGTGGCAGTGTGATAGGTCTCGCCCTTGAAGCTGCCGACGCCGTTGATCTTCGGCATCATCGGCGCTGAGAGGGGGCCGACGGCGGTGATCAGGAAGCGGGCCGAGAGGGTGGCGCCGCTTTCGAGCGTGACGGTCCAGCTGCGTGACGCCTCCTGCCAGTGGGCGGCGGTGACGCGGGCGCCAAAGGTGATATCGCGGCGCAGGTCGAACTTGTCGGCGACGTGGTTCAGGTAGCCGAGCGTCTCGGGTTGCGGCGCGAAGTGCTCCTTCCAGTCCCACTCCTCGAGCAGCTCCTTGGAGAACGAGTACTGGTAGGAATAGCTCTCCGAATCGAAGCGTGCGCCCGGGTAGCGGTTCCAGTACCAGACACCGCCGACGCCGGTGCCGGCTTCGAGCACCCGGGCGTTGAGGCCGAGCTCGCGCAGACGCAGAAGCTGGTACATGCCCGAGATGCCGGCCCCGATGATCAGGGCGTCGAAGTCGGGTGTGCGTCCAGCGGCTGTCGCGGCCTTGGCTGCTTCCATGACGGTCATGGGTGACACTCTCCTTGCGTGCGGGTGCAAGCGCGACGCTTATACGCGATTTGGCGAGGCCTCAGGCTGCGCAAACCGGCGCAGGCCGCATGCGCGTGGCGCAATGCCGAAGCGGTCCCGGAAACGGCAATTATCGCGCCTCCGGGCCTTACTTCGGGGCGCGTTTGGCCAGGATGCGCTGCAGGGTGCGGCGGTGCATGTTGAGGCGGCGTGCCGTCTCCGAGACGTTGCGACTGCACAGCTCGTAGACCCGCTGGATGTGCTCCCAACGGACGCGGTCGGCCGACATCGGGTTCTCGGGCGGCGGGGCGCGCTCGTTCGGGGGGGCGAGCAGGGCGTCGGTGACCTCGTCCGCATCGGCGGGTTTGGCGAGATAGTCGACGGCGCCGAGCTTCACCGCCGTCACTGCCGTGGCGAAATTGCCGTAGCCGGTCAGCACGATCATGCGCGAGTCTGGCCTGATCTTCGACAGCTCGGCGATCACGTCGAGGCCGTTGCCGTCCTCGAGCCGCATGTCGACCACGGCGAAGGCCGGCGGCTTCTGGCGGATGAGTTCCAGGCCCTCGGCGATCGAGGAGCCCATGCGCACCTCGAAGCCGC
>JANOJW010000222.1:0-2972 GCA_031418955.1 Hyphomicrobiales bacterium
GAGGTTGAGTTCCGAATTGCCGCCGACCGCGAGGAGCGCCTCGGCGCGCACCTCGACGGTGAAGCCGTCGACGCGCACGAGCGACAGGAACGGGGCCTGGGCCACGGCCGTCGCCTCCAGCACGAGCGCGTTGCGCGCCGCATCCGGGGGGAACGTCACCAGCGTCGAGGGAACCTCGTAGGGCTTGTTGCGGTCGTAGAACTGATGCGCGACCTGCAACGCCAGGGCGGTGTCGCCATTGAGCTGCCAGGACCGCGCTGCCGCCAGCACCGCGGCGTCGACCGCG
Source organism: Hyphomicrobiales bacterium (assembly GCA_031418955.1). GTDB lineage: Bacteria > Pseudomonadota > Alphaproteobacteria > Rhizobiales > Hyphomicrobiaceae. Next base: position 287 of record JANOJW010000222.1, read on the forward strand.
TTCTGCATCTGGTCGCGGACCTTGACCGCGCGACCGTAGTCGACGGCGCCGCCGACCATCGACACGACGATCGCGATCGTCAAGGCAAAGATCATCGCGGTGGTGCCGCGCTCGTCCCGGCGGAAACGGTCTGCATTGAACTGGCCCAGCATTTGCTTGGCCATCGACAGGAAACCGGGTCGGTCCCCCTGCTGTTGATTACGCACATACATGGTCTCTCTCCTGCGCCTATTCCCGGCTTCAGGCTAAAATGCACCCCCACGCGTTTCCCTGGCGTTAAATCGTTCGCCGAAACTACGGGGTATCCAAAAATATCCAAGATAGATTAAACCATTTTGAATTGTATTCGATTTTTAGTATTCGGGATTTGGTAAGGTCTGGCGTGCCGGCGCGTCAAACGGCCTCGCCGGTGTTCCAATCCGGCACGAGGGCTGAACCAGATCGGGACGACAGTGCGCCGTTCAGGTCGATAGAAAGACATAAAGATTTCTTTATGTCTGGGTTGCCAAGCTGGCGGGCCGGCGCTATAGACGCCTCCGCAGGGCCTGTGCGCCCGCGGACTGCCGTCAACTGTGCGGCGTCGCTGAACCAATGCACTGCCCCACTTACGGGCCCACTTTCGGGCGACGAACGTGCTGTTCGAACGCCATCCGCTGCGGCGGACGGCCTTTCCAGGATGGAGTACCCATGACCGGTTCCAAGAACTACATCGTCAAGGACATTGGCCTCGCCGACTTCGGCCGCAAGGAGATCGATCTCGCCGAGACCGAGATGCCGGGCCTGATGGCGATCCGCACAGAGTATGGCGCAAAGCAGCCCCTGAAGGGCGCGCGCATCGCCGGCTCCCTGCACATGACCATCCAGACCGCCGTGCTGATCGAGACGCTCAAAACCCTCGGCGCCGATGTGCGCTGGGTCTCGTGCAACATCTTCTCGACCCAGGACCATGCGGCGGCGGCCATCGCCAAGGCCGGCATCCCGGTCTTCGCCTACAAGGGTGAAACCCTCAAGGAGTACTGGGACTACACTGAAATGCTGTTCGACTGGCACAAGCCTGACGGAAGTGCGGGCGGCGGCACGCCCAACATGATCCTCGACGACGGCGGCGACGCGACCATGCTGGTGCATTACGGCCTGCGCGCCGAGCAGGGCGACACGGCGTTCCTCGACAAGCCGGGCTCGGAGGAGGAGGAGATCTTCTTCGCGCTGCTGAAGAAGATGCTCAAGGAGAAGCCGAAGGGCTGGTTCGCCGAGGTCGCGAAGAACATCAAGGGCGTCTCGGAGGAGACCACCACGGGCGTGCACCGCCTCTACAAGCTCGCCGAGCAGGGCAAGCTGCTGTTCCCAGCCTTCAACGTCAACGACAGCGTCACCAAGTCGAAGTTCGACAACCTCTACGGCTGCCGTGAATCGCTGGTCGACGCATTGCGCCGCGGCACTGACGTGATGATGGCCGGCAAGGTCGCCTTCGTCGCGGGCTTTGGCGACGTCGGCAAGGGTTCGGCCGCCTCGCTGCGCCAGGCCGGCTGCCGCGTCATCGTCTCGGAAGTGGATCCGATCTGCGCGCTGCAGGCGGCCATGGAAGGCTACGAGGTCGCGCCGATCGAGGATGCCTTCTCGCGCGCCGACATCTACGTCACCGCGACGGGCAACAAGGACATCATCACGGCAGCGCACATGGCGCGGATGAAGCACAACGCGATCGTCGGCAACATCGGCCACTTCGACAACGAGATCGACATGGCCGGTCTCGCGAAGACGAAGGGCATCAAGCGCACGAACATCAAGCCGCAGGTGGACGAGTGGCGCTTCTCGGACGGTCACTCGGTGATCATCCTGGCGGAAGGGCGGCTCTTGAACCTCGGTTGCGCAACGGGTCACCCGAGCTTCGTGATGAGCAACAGCTTCACGAACCAGGTCATGGCGCAGATCGAGCTCTTCACGAACACGAAGCAGTACGAGAAGGCCGTGTACACGCTGCCGAAGCACCTCGACGAGAAGGTCGCGCGTCTGCACCTGAAGAAGCTCGGCGCGAAGCTGACGGTGCTGAGTGACGACCAGGCCAAGTACCTCGGCGTCCCGGTCGCGGGTCCGTACAAGCCGAACCACTACCGCTACTGATCCGAAAACGCGCCGGTGCGCGCCTGCGAACCGAGACGGACGGCCGCGTGCGGTCGTCCGTCTTCTTTGGCCGTGAGCTGCAGCATCGAGACTCACTCGCGCGGGGCATCCGATCCGTAGAATGCCGAGCCCCCCGGACTAGGCCGACGACAGACGAGCGAAAGAATCACCCAGATGGTCAAGAAGCAGCCCACCTCCGGAGCACCGAAGATCGACATCGGCATCGACGAACGAGACCGCGCGAAAGTCGCTGACGGGCTCTCTCACGTCCTGGCCGACACGTACTCGCTCTACCTGCAGACGCACAACTTCCACTGGAACGTGGAAGGTCCGCTGTTCAACACGCTGCACCTCATGTTCATGGGGCAGTACACCGAGTTGTGGAACGCGCTCGACGCCATCGCGGAGCGCATTCGCTCGCTGGCCTTCCCCGCTCCGGGCACGAACAAGCAGTTCGCGAAACTCTCCTCGATCGACGAGGTCGAGGGCGTGCCCGAAGCGATGGAGATGGTGCGCATCCTCGTCGCAGGGCACGAAGCCGTCGCGCGCACCGTGCGCAGCGTGA
>JANOJW010000223.1:0-5757 GCA_031418955.1 Hyphomicrobiales bacterium
TCGAAGCCGAGCGCCACGTCCGCCTTGGTGCGCAACACCTCGTCGCGCATCGCGTGCAGCATCTTCATGTCTTCGGTGTTTGGATTGTAGTTCGGGAACGTGTGGTCGAGCTCGCAGTCGAGCCGCACCACCTCGCAGCCGATCGCCTCGAGCACCTGCGGCGCAAAAGCGCCGGCCGTGCCGTTGCCGCAGGCCGCGACCACGCGCAGGCGGCGTTTGAGCTTCGGGCGGTCGGTCAGCGACGCGATGTAGCGCTCGCCGAGGTCGGGCACGAAGATATAGCGCCCGCCGACCTTGGTCTCGTAGGCGCCGGAGAGCACGATCTCCTTCAGCTCGCTCATGTCATCGGGGCCGAAGGTGAGGGGCCGCGCGAGGCCCATCTTGATGCCGGTCCAGCCGTTGTCGTTGTGGCTGGCCGTGACCATGGCGACGCAGGGCACGTCGAGCGCAAACTGAGCGTAGTAGGCCATCGGCGACAGGGCGAGGCCGATGTCATGCACCTCGCACCCCCCCGCGAGCAGCCCGGTCATCAGCGCCTGCTTCACCGACCCCGAATACCAGCGGTAGTCGTGGCCGACGACGATGCGCTTTGGCACCCCGCGCCGGGCGATCAAGGTGGCGAGACCCAGACCGATGGCGTTGAGCCCCATCAGGTTGATCTCTTCGGGGAACAGCCAGCGCGCGTCGTACTCGCGGAAGCCTTGCGGCTTGACGAGCGGAAACCGCTCGAAATCGGGCGTGTTGGGCTTCAGATCGGCGCGCGGTTTCGGCAGCATGGCTGGGGCCCCCAGGACAAGCGATTCGGAAGATCGGTCGGGTGGACCATTAACCGAACCATCGTGTCACGGGAACGCCCGAAAGCACGCCGGACTTCGCTCAGGCGGCCGCCCGCTCGATCTCGTGGGCCGTACCGCAATCGAGCGCGGGCACGACGTCGCCGAGCCAGCGACGGCGGTCGGCCTGCTGGTCGAGGTCATCGCGCAGGAAATCGAGTTCGAAGCCCGCCGCGGTTAGCGTTATCAGGACGCAATCGACCGGCTGGCTGCGGGCGCTGGCCGCGGCCCACACGATTGCCGAGCGCTGACCCGACTTGCAATGTGCGAGCACCGGCCCGTCCATCCGCCGGATGGCATCGGCCATGCCCTCGACCACGGGATCGGTAAACAGATCGAGCTTGGCGGCGGGGACATGCGCGAACTTCAAGCCGTTGCGCCAGGCGTAGGCTGCCTCGGCGCGCGCCAGCATCTGGCCCTCGTCCTCGCCGTCCGGCCGGTTCGAAATCACGGACCGGAAGCCCAGCCGCGCCACTTGGGCGAAATCCTCAGGGCTCATCGCTGCTGTCACGGCGAACGACGGCGTGATGTGGATGATCTTGTCCATGTCCGTCGCGGGTTCGCCCGCGCCTCCGTGGTTGCTCATGATCGTTGGACAGAGTTATTACCGATGAGCGACGTTTACTCAATGCGCCAAGGCACTGTCAGCGCAAATAAATGCCAATTTATCGAGTTTCATAGGTCTGCCGATAGAAATTTCTCGCCAAAAATGTCATTACTGAGAACTTCGTTCCCACAAATGGACCCTTGCCGATGCTCGACGAGATGGATATCAAGATCCTGGGCCTGCTGCAGCGCGACGCGACCCTGGCGGTTGCCGAGATCGGCAAGGCGGTCGGCCTCTCGACGACGCCGTGCTGGCGCCGCATCCAGAAGCTCGAGGAGGCCGGCGTCATTCAGCGTCGGGTGGCCGTGCTCGACCCGGTCAAGGTCAACGCAGGGGTGACGGTGTTCGTCTCCATCAAGACCGACCAGCACAGCCTCGACTGGCTCGAGCGGTTCCACGGTGCGGTGCAAGATATGCCCGAAGTCGTGGAATTCTACCGGATGTCGGGCGACGTCGACTACCTGATGCGGGTGGTGGTGCCCGACATCGCCGCCTACGACGCCTTCTACAAGAAGCTGATCGCGCGCATCGAGCTGTCCAAGGTTTCGTCCGCCTTCGCCATGGAGCAGATCAAGTGCACGACGGAGCTGCCGCTCGCCTTTGCACGGCGCAAGGGGGACTGACATGGGAACCGATCAGGGCGTCGACCTCGCCACCGTGCGCGCCCTGGAAGAGCGGGCCTTCAACGCCTGGCCATCGCTCCAGACGGTGCTCGCCGACGGCTGGGTGATGCGGTTCGCTGCGGGCTATACCAAGCGCGCCAACTCGGTGAATGCGTGGGCGCCCGGTTGCGACATCGCCGCTATCCTGGCGGTCGCTGCTCCACTCTATGCGCGCGCCGGGCTGCCGTTGATCGTGCGCCTGACGCCGCTGACGGGCCCGACGGCTGACGCCGAACTGGGCGCCAAGGGTTTTTGCGCCATCGACGAGACGCTCGTGATGACCGCGCCGCTTCCCGGCCCCAGCGCCGCCGACCCAGATGTGGTGATCGCGGCGCGCCCCGACGCAGCGTGGTCGTCAGGCTTTGCCGCGGCCAACGCTGTCCCAGCGCCACACCGCGCGACGCACGATGCCATGCTTGCGGCCATCCGCTGGCCCGCTGCCTTCGCGCGGCTCGAGCGTGACGCGCGCACGATTGCCTGGGGCCTGGGGGTCGCCGAGCGCGGCATGATCGGACTGTTCGACATCGTGACGGCGCGTGAGGCGCGGCGGGCGGGCGCGGCGCGCCAACTTGTCGGCGGGCTCCTCGCCTGGGGCCGAACGCAACAGGCGACGACGGCCTATCTGCAGGTGGTCGCAACCAACGCCCCGGCCATCGCGCTCTACCGCCGTTTCGGCTTCACGGAGGCCTATCGCTACCACTATCGCATCGCGCCATAAGAACACAGTGCCCGACCAGAAGCCGGGCACCGCAACTTTCAGTACGGAGAGACCTGCGTCACTTCTTCTGCGCGGCGGGCGTCGGTGCGGGCGCGGCCGGCGGCGTGGCGGGTGCCGCCCGCTTCAGCGTCGGATCGAGAGCCGGCGACGCCTTGACATAAGCCGCGATGGTCTCGTCCACCTTCTTGCGCTTCTCGTCGGTGCAATTGGCTTTGGCCGGCTCGATCGCCTCGAGGATCACCTGCAGCTCGTTGTTCGGCTTGTCGACGACGCGCAGCTTGCCGGCGGCCATGTGAATGGTCATGCGGTGCAGCGTGGTGATGTAGAGGAGCTGCTCATCCGTCCACGTCTTCTTGTTGCGCTCGCGTCGCATCATGGCATCGTAGTTGGCGACCTGCGCATCGAGCATGTCGCAGAGCTGCGCCTGTGCCGACATGTAGCCGGCCTTGATCACCTCGCGGCCGACATCGAGCGGGACCATGGTCTCTTTCTTCTTGGTCTTCTTGTCGATTTTGATGGTCTTGTCGGCGAGCCGCATCTGATCGGGCAGCACGATCCACGCGTACTCCATGAGCGAGGAGACGGACTTGTCGCTGGGCTCCTTGGCGGCCGGCGCGGGTGCCGGCGCCTGGGCCAGTGCAAGCGACGCACCGGCGAGCAATAGTCCGCCAAGCACCGCGACCCCAGATCCGATCCTGTTCATCGTCACTGCCCCTTATGTTTTGCTTTGTCCCGCCTTGCAGGCGGGCCGCATATTCGTTGACGCCGGCCGACGTGTCGTCGCCGCACCGACCGAGCCCCCCATCGGCTCTTTACACGACCATCGGGTCGTCCCGAATGTGGGCAAGTTTATGGCGTCTTGCGACCCCGTCCCTTGCCGTGTGCCAACGCGGCCACAACGCCGCGCAGCGTGCGCACCTCCTGCTCGGTGGCGCCGATCCTGGTGAACAGCGATCTGAGGTTTCGCACCATCGTTTGACGCTTGTGAGGCGGATTGAAAAAACCAAGCCGATCCAGTTCTTCCTCCAGGTGGGTGAACAGCCCCAGCATCTCCACTTTGTTGGCCGGTCGGCTGCCGCCGACGTTCAATCCGGCCTCCAGCGGGGTCTCGTAGGTGGTCACGCGGCCGAGCGTCGCAGCAGAGCTCGCGCGCATCCATTCATAGCCCAGCACCAGCACCGACTGCGCCAGATTGAGCGAGGCGAAGCGCGAATTGACGGGAATCATCACGATGGCGTCGGCATTGGCGACCTCGTCGGTCTCGAGCCCGTTGCGCTCGCGGCCAAACAGGATGCCGCAGCGCTCGCCGCGGGCAATGCGGGCTCGGAGTTCCGCCACCGCCGCCTCGGGCGTCATCACCGGCTTCCTGAGATCCCGCTGGCGGGCCGTGGTGGCGACGAGGAAGTTGAGATCGCCGATCGCCGCTTGCAGCGTCGGAAAGGCCGTAGCGTCGTCGACCACGTAGTTGGCGCCGGAGGCCGAGATGCGCGCCTTCTCGTTGGGCCAGCCGTCGCGCGGGTTGACGAGGCGCAGCTCGTCGATGCCGAAGTTGGCCATGGCGCGCGCCACCATGCCGATGTTGTCGGCGAGCTGCGGCTCCATCAGCAGGATCGCCGGCGTCTCGGCCGGTCCCGCGAACGCCTCGCCCTGGATGTGGGCGCGACGGATGCCATGCCGCAGCTTGCGCAGCACGCGGCGGGCCCAGAACCAGTAGTTCTCGCCCGACCAGGTCTTTTCGAGTGCGGCCAACGCGGGCGTCGTGAGCCGGCCGGTGCCCCGGCCCTTCAGCACCACGTCGCCGTCGCCGACCACGATCTCGGCATGCCGCGCGATGAAGTCGTCGAGCGTCTTGACGCCCTGCGCCTCGGTGCGCCGCTTACAGCCCGGGCAGGTGGCGTTGTCGGCCTCGCAGCGCAGCTCCGCGCAGTAGGTTAGAACGGATTCGAGCGTCGTGCGGTCGAGACCCGGAATGCCGAGCGCCGCGAGGCCGTCATCGATCGTCCGCTCGTGGCAGGCGTGCACGATCCTGGCGACGGGCACGTCGGCGGGCATGACGCGCGGCTCAATACCGTCGGGTGTGTCGGTTGGGGTAACGAGCACGTGCCAAACCTCTCGCCCCAGCCCACTCCCGGGCTGCGCGGGACACGGAACTGGCTATCGACCCTTCTATAGTGGACAGGAACGGCGAGGTCACGAAGGAAGCTCGCCAGCGCGCCGGGCCCATCACCGTCGAGACCGATCAGTCCTGATGCTCGGCCTCATGCTGCCGCGCCTCGGGCAGGCCGAAGACGAACGTCTCGGCGCGCAGTCCATCGCCGTTGGACACCCGCTCGCGCCGGGCAACCTGGTGGCATCGCCGGCAGATTTGCGGCCCTTCCTGCGCAAACCATCGGCAGGACCGGCGGATCGCACATCGCGGCAGGGCTTTCACCTCGCTCGGCAGGAGATCGTCAATCACGGCATCGACGAGATTGCAGCGCGCATCGGACCAGTGAACGCAGGCCGCCTCGATGCAACGGGAGGCGACGCGCAGCACGAACTCGGGGCTCGTGTCGCCCGTCATCGCCAGGATCGTGTCGTCCATCGGGATGGCGCGCGGCAGATAGTCGGTGATAAATGCATCCGCCTCGATGCGGTTGACCGCGAACAGGCGGCCGTCCTGCGAGCGGATCGGCGCACTTGGGCATTGCAGAGGATCATCTGGCCGGAGTGCTTTGGTGGCTTCATCGCCCATCGCCATCTCCGATCGTCCAGAAGATGTAGCGATAGCGGCCAAAGCGTAAGAGCCTGTCTCGGAGGTTTTCGTATGGTTTCATTGCGTTGGGATGGTCCAGATGGCAGGAGCGTGGCGCCGCCGATACCCTTCGGTCGTGAAGGTGGCTTCGTGCGCATGGAGGTTCGTGCGCGAGGCGAGGGGCTTTGCCGTCACCGGCGATC
>JANOJW010000224.1:0-8396 GCA_031418955.1 Hyphomicrobiales bacterium
CGCGGTATCGAGGTCGTCGAGCACGCCCATGCAGTCCCCCTACGCGATACGTCTCAGCCGTCGTGCTGCAGCATAGACACCGCGCTGTCGATCGTCATGTCGTAGCGCTGGCCGAGGTTCTGGTTGGCCGTCTCCGCGCCCTTGGTGCCTTTCCAGTGGCGCGAGGTCTCCCACGCGCTCATGTCCTTGTACCAGGCCATCAGCCGCATCCGGATCACGCCGGGCCTGGGCTCCTGCGAGGTGCGCCATAGCCCCAGCACCTCGCCGGCGTGCGTGCCTTCCCAGTTGCCCCAAGTCTGTCGCGTCAGCTCCAGGAAGCGGTCGAGCCCGTCGGCGTGGATGTCATACCAGCGATGCGTCACGTATCCAGGCGTCGTCGGCAGCGTGGCGCCGGGCGCCGGGCGTAGCGTCGGCAACCAGTAATCGTGTTGCTCGACGGCTGGCCCATCGAGCCCACGCAGCACGGCGTTGTTCGAACTTGGCTCCGCCGCCGCGTCGTCGGGCCACTCCGTGACCACCACGATATGATTGAGACTGAGACCGATCAGTGGTTTCCAGGCGCCGAACAGGCGTCCCCCCGCAGCCTCGACCGAAGCCCGACCGCGTGTCCGCACAAGATCGAGGGACGCCGCAAGTTCTCCCGGTGCAATGGCCAGAACGTGATGTTCATAGATGCTGGTGGACATGGACGTTCCCTCGGCTCGTCGGGTCATCGCTTCTTTGACGGAGCAGCCGGCGCGGCCGGCGCCGGTACGCCATCGAAGCCCGAGAACACCATATCTGGCGAGGACGAATTGTGCCGCGAAATGCTGGTGCGACCCGCCCACACGTCGCTCGCCAAGGCGCGCTTGAAGGCCATGATCGGCTCTTCGCGCCAGCCCTTGGCGCCCGTCTCGCGCACGGCGATGCGCGCCACGTCGTTGTTGAACTCCGTCACGTACATCGAGCGCAGCGACGCGAACGGGCGGCCCGTGATCGCGCCATCGAAGGCGACATCGAGGATGTGCCGGTCGCGGTCGACCTTGGCCATGGTCATCGTGGCAGTGCCACCGCGCTCGAAGGCGAGCGAGAAGGTCCGCGCCTTCGGATCGAAAGCGATCTCGCGCAGCTTGACGATCGGGCGGCCGTCGACCTCGACCGGCCCGACCAGGAACGACGAGCCGAAGGCGGTCGGCGCGCGGCCCTCGGGCGCAAGCGGGCGCAGACGCCAATAGCCGTCCTGCGGGTAGAAGACGAGCACCTCCTCGCCGCCCATCGGCCGGATCATCCACACCTGCACGAGATGCAACCCGCTTTCGATCCGGTCGCCGATGCGAACTGTTGCGGTGGCAGGCCGCCAGAACGTCGGGAACGTCCAGCCGACGAGCCAAATGTCGGGCTCCTCGTAGAGGGTGCGCCGTGTCGGCACCTTCACTTGCGAGGCGTGCGCGGGATCGCCGCGCATGTCGCAGGCGGTCCAGTCGGCCTCGAAACTGTCGCGGGCGAGGGTGGTGATGTAGGCTGGATGCGCCGCCTCGATGCGGAAGCGGCGGACCGCTCCAGACGCCAAGTTCAGCGTCACGTTGTCCTTCTCCGCGCACAGCACCGGCTCGGAGGCGCCGGTCACCTCGACCGCAACCGGCTCGGCGCGCGCCGCCAGTGGGTTTGACAGGGCCAGAGCCGCCAGGACGGCAGCAACACGGCCGGCAACAGTACGCTTAGGCATCGAGCACCGCATAGATGTCGCCCGAGTTCGCCGAATGTGGCAGCCCGCCGATATGAGCGGCCATGGCATCGCAATCGATGAAGCGGCCGAAGCTCAGGTCGTGGCTTTCGCCGAGCGCCACGTCGAACCGGTAGGGGCCCAGCCGCGCGATAAGATCGAGGCACCGGACTGCGACGTCGCGCTGGATGGTCGTGAATTCGAACGAAAGGGCCGGCAGCTGCCGGGTCAGGCCCGAGAGCACATCCGCCTCGAAGCCCTCGACGTCGATCTTCACGAAATCCGGACGCCCGTGCGTCGCGATCAGCTCATCGAGCGTGGTCATGGGCACGCTGACCTCGCGGTCCCAGACCTGATCCTCCCAGCCGCCGGCGCCGTCGGCCGCCTTGACGAAGTCGCGCGAGGCCGTCGTCACGGTCGGATTTCGCGAGTTGATCATCAGCTTCGCCGTGCCGACCTTGGGCCCGCAGGCGACAGGGACCAGGATCACGTCGCGGCGGCCAGCGTAGATCGTCTGGATCACGCGGGCGCAGTCAGGTTGCGGCTCGAGCGCGACCACGCGCGCGCCGCAGCGCAGGAACGAGCCGATGCGGTCGCCGACGTGCGAACCGATGTCCATGGCGAGGCCGCCCGGGTTTACGAACCGCGCATAGAGCCGATCCATGGCGGCGTCGCGCACCGGATCGCCATAGTAGACGTCGAGCGATCGGCGCAGCGGGGCGAGTGTCGGATCGGCGCGCAGGGACGCGAGTATGGTCGTCGATGTGATGGTCATGCGGGCTTTGTGAGGGCCGGCCGTGGCTTGGTCAAGGCAGCGGTGCGGGGCCGTCGACGGAGTTGCCGGGCGCATGAACCTCGCGTGAACCTCTCGTTCAACGGGCGGTCATATCCGAGCGCCCAGGTTTCACGCATGCCGGGTGAAGAAACTCACTTCAGACATGGAGACTTCCATCATGAAGACACTCAAGCGGATGCTCACGATCTTGTCGCCGACGCTCGCGCTCACCCTCTCGGCCGGTGCAGGGCTTGGGCAGGCTCCGTCTCCCGTTCCAGGCCCGGGACCTGCTCCCGCCCCTGGAACTGCCCGTCCGGCGGATGCCGCAGCGGAGGCGAAGTTCGCCGCCGCCGACAAGGACAAGTCGGGCACTCTCGAGGGTGCCGAGATCGAGCTGTGGAAGGCGGATCTCGTGAAGATCGACATCAACGGTGACGGCAAGGTCTCCAAGGAGGAGTATCTTGCCGCTGCCAGGGCCGGCCACATCAAGTAACGCCGACCTGACGACATGACAGCCGGGCTGCGATCATGAGGTCGCAGCCCGGACTGCATTTTCAGGTTATCAGTTCTTCGGGGCCGGGGCGGGCTGGCCAGTTGGTGCAGACTGAGCTGGAACCGTGGCCTTCGGAGGCGCTGGCATCGCACCTTTGGCCGGTGCCATGACGGCCGGCGGTGGCGCCTTGGGGGTAGGTTCGCCCTTCTTGATCGCGGCGACGCACTTGCGGCGGAAGTTCCGGCGCTCCTTGCCTTTGATACCGGCTGCGTCGGCTTCTGCCGAGCAGGCCGCGCCTTCGGGCGTGGTGGCGGTTTTCGGCGGAGCCTTGCCCTTCGCGGGCGCCATTGGGCCTCCAGACGCCTTCGGTGCAGGCCCGGGCGCCGGGACTACAGCCGGCGGCGGCGCGGCCGACGGGCCGGGGGCGGGCGCCTGGGCCCAGGCAGTGGTCGTCACCGTTGCGGCCAGTAGCGCCGCCGCGAAGGATCTAGCGATGGTGTGTTTCATTGTTGCCCCTGCGGATGGAGATACGCGCACAACAGGCACGGTTTACCATGTCGATTGAACACATGTCATCTATTGCGACGCAGCTGCGCCGCGCCGACTGCCTACGCGGACTACGCGAACATAAAAGAACATACTATAAACATGTCGCCTTATAGCCGCATTGTACTTGAACATACAGCTAACTGGCGTGCCCATGTTGCCGATTCGACACGCCGTACATTGCACCATGAGGTGAGTCGAGGTCTCGGCTTGTTTCGCAAAAACTGCCTGTAGTATGGTCCTCCCTGTCGAGCACGACATGTGGCGGCGAGTGCTTCGCTTGCCTGTCAAGTGCTTCTGCGTAGACCAAGCTCCTGCGTAAGTATGCTGTCCCCAGTACGCATTCGAGTTTGTCGCGCTCGCGACGAGGCGCAACGCGCCGTCGCAAACCGAGTCCCCGCGTTAGTCCCAGTTCCTGTGTGATCGCCGGCGCATGATGCCGTGTGCGTGCGCGAGCATTCCGCTCGTGTGTGCTCGCGCCGCGTGTCTGGCCAATCGTCGGAGTGCGCGCCTATGCCGCCGCTCCGTCGCGATTTTGCGAGGAGAATCAAGGCAATGTCTTGGAACGACGAGCGGGTCGAGATGCTGAAGAAGCTCTGGTCCGAAGGTTTGAGCGCGAGTCAGATCGCGAGCCGCCTTGGCACCGTGACCCGCAATGCCGTAATCGGCAAAGTGCATCGCCTCGGCCTGTCGGGCCGGGCTACCACGTCCCGCATGAAGAGCCCGCGTCCCCGCCCGCGCGCGGCCGGCGTCAAGCGGGTCGTGGCCAAGCCACGGTTTGCCGCGGTCGGAAATTCCGCACTCGAGCGGCTCTATCTGGCCGACGCCGAACCCTACGTGCCGGCCGTGGAGGAGATCGTCATCCCGCTGGCCGAACGCAAGTCGATCCAGACGCTGACCGAGACGTCATGCCGCTGGCCGATCGGCGATCCGCAGCACGATGACTTTCATTTCTGCGGCAAGGGCAAGGTAACCGGCCTGCCGTACTGCGAATTCCACGCGCGCCGTGCCTTCCAACCGCCTCAGGCGAATCGGCGGGGCGGCCACCAGTCCGGCTATCGTCGCGACCTGTTCCGCCCCGCACTGGTGCAGGATCCGGGCTCAGCCGAGCAAGGCCCCGAACCGGCGCCCGCTGCGCCGGTCAAATCCGAAGAACCCGCCGACGCCACGTGACGTCGTGACGGCATGAGTTACGTCGGGCCGGGGGAATACCGGCTAGACGTTGGGGGAGAAAGGGCCGAAGGCGCCGGGGGGCGCGTTCGGCCCTTTCTGCGTCCGCCGTACTAAACATTCGCACGCGGAAACCCTGTGCGTCGATCGGCATTGCGGAGCGCCTGTGCCCGACGCAGGGTCTCGCTGACCCTGGAGAATGGAACGCTGCGATGGCCAAGACCGCGACGACGAAGTCTGAGAAGGGCAAGTCCATGCCCGCGGGTCCTTATCGCGACTTCGACATCGATGCCCCGAAGCTGGCGAAGGCCATCGACGAAGGGGCGTTGAATAGTGGCGGCTTCCCCTACGACAAGCGCCTGAAGCGCGACGACTTCGAGAGCGAGCTCGAAAAGTTGCAGATCGAGTTGCTGAAACTGCAAGCGCATGTCCTCAAGGACAAGCAGCGCATCGTCGTCGTTTTCGAGGGTCGCGACACCGCAGGCAAGGGCACGTGCATCAGCCACATGCGCGAGCATCTCAATCCGCGACACGCCCGCGTCGTGGCCCTGTCGAAGCCCACCGAAACCGAGCGCGGGCAGTGGTACTTTCAGCGCTACGCCGCCCACTTGCCGACGGCCGGCGACATCGTGATGTTCGACCGCTCCTGGTACAACCGGGCGGGCGTCGAGCGGGTGATGGACTTCTGCACGCCAGACCAGCTCGCGGATTTCCTGCGTGAGGCGCCGGAGTTCGAAGGCATGCTCGTTCGCGACGGGATCCGCCTGATCAAGATCTACCTCGACATCGGACGCGAGATGCAACTGAAGCGCTTCCATGAGCGTCGGCACGATGCCTTGAAGCGCTGGAAGATCACCGACATCGACCTCGCGGCGATCGCCAAGTGGGACGATTACACACGCGCCAAGGACGACATGTTCCGCTTCACGCACACGGCCGTCGCGCCGTGGACGGTGATCCGCTCCAACGATCAGCGGCGCTCGCGGCTCGAGTCGATCCGGCTGCTGCTGGGGGCGATCGACTACGAGGGCAAGGACGCAAAATTGGTGGGCCAGCTCGATCCGAAGATCGTCGGGGCAGGACCGGAGTTCTTCTACGGTAAGCCGTGAGTGAATAGCGACGGTCGCGCGGTTTCTAGAGCTGATAGCAGAGGGTACGGCGCGTAGGGCGCAATAGCGCGCCCACCATCCGATTGACCGCGCAAAAATTCAACGCGCATATTGCGCCGTTTAGCAGTGGTAATCGCCACGGCGCAATACGCGCGTCGAGGTTGGAGAGCCGAGGAAGTACCGTGCGCGCGCTATTGCGCCCTACGTCGCCTCGTCTCACCCGCGTGCTGCCACCGCGCGCGCCAACGCCAGCACGCGCTCAGCCATCAGCGCAATGTCGACCGCGATGAATTCGCCATCGACCACCGTGGTGCCCTGGCCCTTGGCCGCTGCGGCCTCGTAGGCCGCGATGATGCGCTCCGCCCGCGCGATCTCGCCTGCGTCCGGGCTGAACACCTCGTTGGCGGGGGCGATCTGGTTCGGATGGAACAGCAGTTTGCCCGCAAAGCCCAGCTCGCGGGCGATCATGGCGTCAGCGCGCGTCGCCGCCGCATCCTTGACGTCGGCGAAGTAGGCGGCATCGATCGCCTGCAGGCCGGCCGCCGCCGCCGCCGCGACGATGATCGCACGAGGTGCGGCGAGCGCGCGCTCCGTCACCGCGCTCCCGGTCGCGGCGGTATAGTCGCCAGAACCGAAAAACAGCGCGCTCGTGCGCGGGCTCGCATCGGCGATCTCGAGCGCCCGCAACAAACCTCGCGGCGTCTCGATGGTCGCCACGATGTCGACGGGTCGCGCGCGCGCAACCGACTGCTCGGCACGGTCGAGCCAGCTCGAAAGAACGCGCAGCTGATCGCCGGAGTCGACCTTCGGCACGAACAGCGCATCGATTCGGCCCACATCCAGCGCCTCGAGATCGAGCGCATACTCGGCCGTGCCGACGGCATTGATCCGCACGAGCCTCTCACGCGGGCCGAAATCGACGTCGCGCAAGGCATCGGCAATGGCGCGCCGCGCGGCTCGCTTCTCGGCGGGCGCCACGCCATCCTCGATGTCCATGACGACGCAATCGCAGGCGAGGCCCGCCGCCTTGGCGATGCGTTCGGGACGGTTGCCTGGCACGATCAGCATGGAGCGCCGCAAGCGGATGCTGGTCGAGAGTTCAGCCCGCATAGCCGCACTCGGTTGCCGTGTGCTCGTCCATGGTCGTTCCCGCCTTCCCTGGTTGCAGCATTTGTCGACAGTGTAGTCCGACCCGGCCGACAGCATCAAACTTTGTGCGGCGAGGAAGATCGCGTAATCTCCGCGCTTCTCCCACGACGCCACAACAAGGTTGCAGCCTCATGTCCCGTATCCTCACCCGCCGCAGCACGCTCGGCCCGCTTCCGACGGCACTACAGAAGGTGACGAGCTATATCGCTGCCGTCGGCGCCAAGGCCGCACAGCCGAACCTGGCGCGCCGCTTCCTCGACGTCCTGAAAACGCCAGAGGTGCGCGCCGGCCTCGCCAAGGCGGGGTTCATGGGAGAGAAGTCATGATCGCGGCATCAGGCGTGGCCGAGTCGCGTGAATTGCTCTACTTCGCCGATCCGATGTGCTCGTGGTGCTACGGCTTCGCGCCGGTGGTCGACGCGCTCGCCAAACGCTTCGAGGATCAGCTATCGCTGAGAATCGTCATGGGCGGCCTGCGTGCCGGCAACACCGAGCCCATGCGCGACAAGGACCGCGCCTACATCCGCGATGCCTGGAAGCGCGTCGCCGAAGCCTCGGGCCAGCCGTTCGATCTGTCGTTCTTCGAGCGCGCGCACTTCGTCTACGACACCGAGCCCGCCTGCCGCGCCGTCGTCACCGCGCGCCAGGTTGCACCCGACCGTGCGCTCGCCATGAAGGCGGCTGTCTCCTCCGCGTTCTATGCGCACAACCGCGACGTGACGCGGGACAACGTGCTCGCCGACGTCGCCGCCGAAATCGGTTTCGACCGCACCGAGTTCCATGCGCTGCTGACGTCGCCCGAGGCTCGCAACGCGACGTTCCGCGACTTCATGATCGCCAAAGAGGCCGGTGTCCAAGGTTACCCACTGCTCGCGGCCGGCAGCGAGGCGACCGGCTATGCGCTGATCACGCACGGCTTCCGCCCGCTCGACGGCCTGCCCGAGGCGATCGAGCAGTGGCTCGATCAAGGCGCGCCGGTCACGCCCGCGCAACCAGCATCGCAAGTCTGACGGATGGACGCTGCTCCGACGCCATGGGGCACACTCTGCCTCCACGACGAGCTTTTCCGTTGTCATCATCGGGCTTGTCCCGATGTCCCATTCCTCAGTTTACGCAAGTCTACCGACCAAAGGACGACGTAAGCAGAAAGCGCCTGGAACGGGGAAGTTGCGGCGTCTCGGTGCCATCACTCGACCCATGGAGAACACTGCACCATGGGTCCTCGCGACAAGCGCGAGGATGACAATCGCGATGCCGTGCAAAGTCCCTTTGCTCACTTCGCCTTAGCTGGCTTGCGTTTCGGTTTTGGCTTCGCCACGTCCTTGCCGGCTTTCGCGGCGACGACGCCGCGCTCGGCATAGGCCGGTAGCGCGAACGCGCCGACGTGCACGGCCGGCGTCCAGTACTACGTCTCGATGCCCCGCTTCTCGGCGCGCCTGGCGAGCTTCTTCGC
>JANOJW010000225.1:0-2491 GCA_031418955.1 Hyphomicrobiales bacterium
TTCGGCCGAGACCCGACAATCGATTACCGTGCCGTGAAATGTCGGGTCTGCGCCGAGTGCAGGGCTCTACCCGACCTACGCCATGATCCGAATTCAGAACACCTCGCGGCCGAGGATGGTGCAGCGGCGCATCACGCGGGAGTGGCGCGCGGTGTCGAAACCGGTGGCGCGATGCAGCAAGGATCGGTTGTCCCAGACTAGGCATTCGCCGGGCTGCCAGGCGTGCGCATAGACCAGATGCGCGGGCGTCGCCGCGACGTTCAGCTCCTCGATCAGCGCGCGGCCCTCCTCGTAAGCCATGCCCTCCACACTCTCGGCATGATCGCCCAGATACACCGCCTTGCGGCCCGACTCGGGATGAACGCGCACGATCGGGTGCGCAACCGGGGGTACTTTCGCTTTCTGCTCGGCCGTCATCGGATCATGCCCGTGCCGGCGCGTGCGCGAGAAATCGAGATTGTGGATGGCGCGGCGGCCCTCGATGCGCGCCGTCCAGGCGGGCGAGAGCTCGTCGTAGGCCCGATACATGCAGGCGAACTCGGTGCGGCCGCCCGCTTGCGGGCAGACTTCGGAATACATCATCGTCGCCGTGGTGCCGACGCTGCGCCAGGAGCCGTCGGTGTGCCAGTAGAGCGTGCCCTTGTCGGGATGCTTTCCGTTGGGGCGGCCCTCCGCGTCAAGGTTCGAGAGCATGTAGATCTCGGGATGCTCTTTATAGCCGTGGTACTGGTTCATGACGTGAACCTGCACCTCGCCGAAGCGGCGCGCGAAGGCCACTTGGGTCGCCGGCGGCAGATCGACGTTGCGGAACAGGATCAGCTGGTGGTCGAGGAAGGCCTCGTAGACCTTCGGGAACAGCGCCTCGTCGATCGCATCGGCGAGCGTGATGCCGACGATCTCGACGCCGAGCCGGTCATGCAGCGGGCGGACATCGAATGGCCAGTCGCGGGACGGGCGGGATTTCAAGTGTCCGTCCTGGGCCATCTCAACCTCCGCTCGATCGACCAACGGTCTTGGTTACCGTCAACGCGCCGCCGGAGCGACGCGCTGACGGTTTGATGCCGTTACTTCTTGCCCCAATAGTGATCGACCGCCGTCTCGAGCGGCGGGCGGATGCGGGCGGCATGCGGCACCGCGCGCTTGGCGAACTCACGCTGCGAGTCGAGCACCTTCTTGAAGAAGGGGTTCTTGGCTGCTTCCGCCTCGAACACCTTGTCGATGGCCACGAGCTGCGCCTTGAACACCTCTTCGGGCGTCCGCAGGATCTTGACGCCGTGCTTCTCGACAAGTTCGACCGCGGCCTTGCTGTCGAGGTCGGCGGTCTGGGACGAGAAGCGCGTGATCTCGGCCATCGCCGCTGTGCGCAGCATCGCCTTGAGGTCGGCGGGCAGCGCGTCGAACTTCGACTTCTTGATCAGGAACTCGTGCACCGCAGGCGGCTGCCGCATGTCCGGCATGTAGTAGACCTTGGTGACGGTGTGGAAGCCCATCAGGATGTCGTGGCTCGGGATCGCCCACTCGGCGCCGTCGATGGCGCCGCGCTCGAGCGCTGGCAGCACCTCGCCGCCCGGCATTTGCACGCCCGTTATGCCCATGTGCCGCAACATGTCGAGGCCGAGCCCTGACGTGCGGTACTTCAGGCGCTTGAGCTCTTCAAGGTTGGCGAACTCCTTGCGCAGCCACCCGAACGCCTCCCAATAGGGGACGGTGGTGGTGATCAGGCACATCACGTCGAGCTTCAGCTCTTTCTGCAGCATCTCGTTGTAGAGATCGAGACCGCCGGCCTCGAGCATCCAGGCGAGATACTCGTCGCGACCAAGACCGAAGGGACCACCCGGGGGCACGCCGAACAGGCCGGCGGCTGTGTTCTTGCCCGTCCAGTAGCCGGGCCAGCTATG
The DNA here is from genome assembly GCA_031418955.1 of Hyphomicrobiales bacterium. Lineage (GTDB taxonomy): Bacteria > Pseudomonadota > Alphaproteobacteria > Rhizobiales > Hyphomicrobiaceae. The sequence continues at coordinate 1,899 of JANOJW010000225.1, forward strand.
CGCCGCGTCGATGACGCCTTTGTGCGTGGCATCGAGCACCTCGAATGGCGGCACGATCTGGCCCCCGGGCGCCACCTCGATCTTGAACCGTCCAGCCGACATCTCCTCGACCGCCTTGGCGATCGCTTGCGGCGAGCCTTGCAGCAGGTTCGCGGCCGGCCACGTGCTCTGCAGCTTCCAGTTGATCGTCTGCTGCGCTTGCGCACCGCTCAGGCCTGCAGCGAGCGCCAGCAGTGTGGCGCCCGCTGCCGCGGACTTCAGTCGTCTCATGCGATTTCACTCCCTTTGGTCGCAGGTCTTCCCGGAGCGCTCTTGTACTATTGCGCGCAGGCATGTCGCGTCCGGTACAGGTCTAGAGTGACCCGAGTTGCGGCCGATGACAAGCACCCAGCGGTCGGGAGGTGTCGGTCGGGCACCCAGCGGTCGGGAGGTCGGGTTATGCGCCTGCCGTGCCGAGCAGCGCCCGCAACCGGGGCAGTTGGGCCGTGAAGGCCGCTTCGTCGTCGAGACAGCGAAGATCGAGCCAGACGCGATCCTTCTCGATCCGCGCCACCACTGGGATCGGCAGCGCCCGCAAGGCCGCGGCCATCGCC
>JANOJW010000226.1:0-2577 GCA_031418955.1 Hyphomicrobiales bacterium
GTCGCGCTCGCGAATCAATATCTGGCTGAGGGTTCTGGGGAAGACCTGAGGATCAATTATACGAGCATCCGTGAGGCTCAGGACGCCATCCGACGGACATTTGCCCGCCGTTTCGAGGCCCCGAGCAAGAGTTCGATCATCGAAAAGCTCACCAAGTGGGCATCTTGAGGGTAGCTTCCTTTCAAGAAGTTCCGCGACACCCCAACTCCCTCTGGCACACTCTGGCATGGCGCTGGGCTATGTCGATGTGCCGGCCCGCTCATCGATCTCGACGCCTTAGAGCGCAACTCGAAGCTCATGGCGGATGCGGTTGCCAAGCCTGCGGTCGGGCTCGGAGCCAGTCATATCGGACTTCGCGGGACGGATCGCGTTGCCACATGAGAGAGGCGGGACCCGCTCACTCCGACCTACAGGTGGCGCAGCTGCAACCCGACCCAGGAAGCTTGATGCGGCGCGGCCACACCAACTTGAATTGCGTGGTTGCACCAGCGCCGGATCGCCGTCCACGGAGAGTTATCCAAGTGGTGCCTTTCGGCTGTGCCGCAGTCAACCTCCCGGAATCTCGACGGTTCTCGCCCGCGAATCCACTGCTCATACAGACCGCCAAGCGAAATCCCACATTTAGTGGTCGGTGATGCTGCAACCTACAAGCCGTCGTGACGATGGGGTCGAATCGCCGTAGTTTGGCTCAAGTGTTCGGCGGCATGGCCGCTCTGTGACGGCCCGCGCGGCCGCTTCGAGTTCGTCTCGCTTTTCGTAACTGTTGGGTTGGCGTTTCGCACCGGTCATCAGCGACCGGGCGCGTTGTCGTGCGCGTGCGGGCAACACACAAGAAACGGCGCTGGTCTCGTGGCCGAGACCGACGCACAAGGACACAAGCGGGGCACTATGAAAATCGCACGGCGCTTCACCGAGGCCGGCACGTCTCCCTACGCGACGATCACATTCCGTCGCGCGACCTCCGAGATCAAGAATCCGGACGGATCGATCGTGTTCCGGCTCGAGGGTTTAGAGGTGCCCGAGCATTGGAGCCAGGTCGCGGCCGACATCCTGGCGCAGAAGTATTTCCGCAAGGCCGGCGTGCCCCGCCGCCTGAAGAAGTTCGAGGAGACGCAAGTTCCGTCGTGGCTGTGGCGCTCGCTTCCCGACGAGGCGGCGCTGGCCGAGTTGCCCGAGAAAGAGCGCATCGTCGGCGAGAGCGACGGCCGCCAAGTGTTCGACCGACTTGCCGGCACCTGGACCTACTGGGGCTGGAAGGGCGGCTACTTCACGACGGAGGAGGACGCGCGCGCCTTCTTCGACGAGCACCGCTATATGCTGGCGATGCAGATGGGTGCGCCGAACTCGCCGCAGTGGTTCAACACCGGCCTGCACTGGGCCTATGGCATCGACGGCCCTGGCCAGGGTCACTACTACGTCGACCCGCACACGGGCGAGCTGACGCGCTCGGAGAGCGCCTACGAGCATCCCCAGCCGCACGCCTGCTTCATCCAGTCGGTCGATGACGATCTGGTCAACGAGAACGGCATCATGGACCTGTGGGTGCGCGAGGCGCGCCTGTTCAAGTACGGCTCGGGCACCGGTTCCAATTTCTCGAAGCTGCGCTCGGAAAACGAGAAGCTGTCGGGCGGCGGCCGCTCGTCGGGTCTGATGAGCTTCCTCAAGATCGGCGACCGGGCAGCCGGCGCCATCAAGTCGGGCGGCACCACGCGGCGCGCGGCGAAGATGGTGGTCGTCGACGTCGATCACCCCGACATCGAGACCTACATCGACTGGAAGGTGAAGGAGGAGCAGAAGGTCGCCGCCCTCGTCACCGGCTCCAAGATCTGCCAGCGCCGGCTAAAGGCCGTCATGGCAGCGTGCGTCAACTGCGAGGCGGACGGTGACGCGTGTTTCGATCCCAATCGGAACCCCGCATTGAAGCGCGCCATCAAGGAGGCGCGCCGCGAGCAGATCCCACAGAACTACGTCCTGCGCGTCATCCAGTTCGCCAAGCAGGGCTACAAGGAGATGGACTTCGCGACCTACGATACCGACTGGGACAGCGAGGCTTATCTCACGGTGTCGGGCCAGAACTCCAACAACTCGGTGCGCGTCACCGACGAATTCCTGAATGCGGTCGGCGCCGACAAGGACTGGAACCTCACCGCGCGGATGTCGGGCAAGACGGTGAAGACGCTGAAGGCACGCGACCTGTGGGAGCGTATCGGCTTTGCGGCCTGGGCGTCGGCTGATCCCGGCATCCAGTTCCACACCACCATCAACGACTGGCACACCTGCCCGAAGTCGGGGCCGATCCGCGCCTCCAACCCGTGCTCGGAGTACATGTTCCTCGACGACACGGCGTGCAATCTCGCCTCGCTGAACCTGATGATGTTCCGCACTTCCCCCTCTCCCCGTCCTTCACGGGGAGAGGGTCGGGGTGAGGGGCGGCAACATTCTCAGGCCGAGCAAGCGGCCGCCCCCCACCCCCCCCCACACCCCGGGGAGGGCGGGGGGGGGGGGAAGTGCGGGACAACAACAGGTTCAGCGAGGGGGGGTTGCACCCCCGGTCGGCGTGGTACAAGTAAAACCAGC
>JANOJW010000227.1:0-12111 GCA_031418955.1 Hyphomicrobiales bacterium
TGCCAGCCGCCCATCGCCCATTGGCCATAGTCGGAATAGGGGATGCCCTTCTCCTCGAGCCGCCGCTTGAAGGCGGCGATGTCGTCGGTGCGGAAGGCGGTGTGGCCCTTCTCGAGCGGGTTGACCACTTGCTTGGTCTTGAAGCCGATCTCCAGGTCCTTCTCCGCGAGATGTAGCTGCGTGGTGCCATCGGTGACGAAGGCCACCTTGCCGGCGTAGCCTTGCGTCGTGTCGCGATTGGCCTCGAGCGACGGCTCGGCGTCCATGTCCATGATCTCGCGATAGAACTTGTTCATCGCGGGGACATCGGTCGAGCAGAAGTTGATGTGGTGCAGTTTGAGCTTCATGGGGCTTACCGGGTTCAGGTTGTCGACTGGCGGCGACTATAGCGGTGATGCCCCCCGAAATGCAAAGCGCCGGCCCTGGGTGGGGCCGGCGCTCAACCTGTTTCGCGACTGCTAGCCTTACGCCAGGATCATGCCGTCCTTCAGCATGTCGCTCGCGCTCGGGCCCGAAAAGCCCTCGAGCGTGACGACCTGCACCCAGTCGCTGCCGAGTCGGGCGTAGACGTACGAACTCGCGCCGTCGTCCTTCACGAGCAGCACCTCGTCGATAGACGACCATTTTTGGCCGGCCAGCAGCTTCGAAAAGTCGAGCACGTCCTCCTTGGAGAAATCGACAACGGTGTCGACGCCCTGGTGCTTGCCCTCGACCATCACGTCCTTCAGATGCCACACGAACGTGTCGGCTCCAGCGCCACCGGCGAGCTTGTCGGCCCCGCCGAGGCCGCGGATCGTGTCGTCGCCGGCGCCGCCCGCGATCGCGTTGGCGCCCTTGTCGCCCTTGATCCAGTCGGCGAACGACGAGCCGACCACCGCCTCGATGCCGTCGAGCTTGTCGGAGCCCATGCCGCTCGCGGAGTGAGCGTGCAGATCGACCTTCACGCCGCCCTTGGCATTCGAGAAGTCGACGGTGTCGAAGCCGGAGCCGCCGACGTAGGCGTCGTTGCCTTCACCAGCGACCAGGATATCGTTGCCGCTGTCGCCGCGCACCTGGTCGTCGCCGTCGCCGTCGTGCAGCTCGTCGTTACCCGAGCCGCCGCGCAGGTCGTCGTTGCCCGCGCCGCCAGCGATCAAGTCATTACCCGAGTTGCCCCACATGCGGTCGTTGCCCGCACCACCGTCCATGCGGTCGTTGCCCGACATGCCGAACATGGTGTCGTCGCCGGCGCCGCCTGACATCGCGTCGTCGCGGGGGCCGACGACCTTCGCGACGCCGATCTTGGCGAGCAGCGCCGCGTTGGTCGAGCCGAGGTTCAGCGTGAACACGCTGTCGTCGAAGTCCTTGTCGCCGCCGCCCTTCAGGTCCTCGAAGCCGATTTTCACGGTGCCGGTCGCCACGTCGACCTTGCCGACAACGTGGTTGAGCTTGTCGCCGTTGAGGCCCATTGTACCGTTGTCGATGCTGTGGAACACCGACGTTCCATAGGTCGACTTGATGTCGGTCGCCACGCCCTTGTCGCTGACATGGACGAGCTTCAGCTCGCCGCCGGCGTGGATGCTGCCCGGGTTGCCCGCCTTGTCGACGAACTTGAACGAGCCGGCCTTGTCGGCGAGCAGGTTCGCCATGCCCTTCTGGCTGAAGCCGTCCGGAATCACGAAGAAGCCGATGCGCTCGCCGGCCGCGAGATCGAAACCGACCGTGCTTTTGTTGGCGAGGAGATCACCGCCCGAGCCCTTCAGCGAGGCGTTGGCCCACAGCACCGAGACGTCGCGGATTGAGCCGTCGGGGCCGATCTTGTACATGCCGAGCGCGTTCTTGTAGCCGGCGCTCTCGTAGTTGAACGTCACCGAGCCCTTCATAGCGTCGGCAATGCTGAGCTTGGTCATGTCGGCGCTGCCGCCGCGACCCGACTCGCCGAACATCACGTCGTTGCCGTCGCCGCCCGCCATGGCGTCGTTACCGCCGCCGCCGTGCATGCGGTCGTTGCCGCCGTTGCCCGCCATCATGTCGTCACGGCCACCGCCGAATTGCGTGTCGTTGCCGTCGGTGCCGTTCATCGGCTTGGGTTGCTTTGCCACGAGGCCCCTCCATCAAGTTGTTGCTGCCGCTTAGCCGCGACGTTGACTGATCGATTACACGATCCATCGCAATGTCGCGTTCACGCCCGCCCGCCCATTTGTTTCAAATTTTATGCATCGGTCCAAAAAGTCGATCGGCCGCGCGGGGGAGGCGCGGCCGATCGGTGAGCGAGGCAGTGGACCGGGGGGAGCCGGCCTACCAGGCGATACCCTGGTAGGATGCCTCGCTCGGTGGGAACGGGAAAAGACGGGCGAGATCGAGTACGTGCACGTTCTCGCCACGGCGGCCGATCGCGGCACGAAACTCGTCCGTTGCGTGGCTGACGACCAGCACATCGGACGATGCCACCAATGCGTCGACATCCGTCACGCAGAGGCCCTCGAGCTCATCCATCAGCTTGGCCTGTGCCGGGCAGGCGTGCCGCACGTAGTCGGTCTGGCCCTTCAGCATGGGACCGAAGTGCAGGTTGCGATCGTAGGCCTTCAGCGTCTCGCCACGGGCGAGCAGGCGGGCCATCAGCTCGAGCGTCGGGCTCTCGCGCAGGTCGTCGGTGTTGGACTTGAACGTGAGGCCGAGGAAGCCGATGCGCTTGCCGCGGAAATCGCCGAGTAGTCGCACCGCCTCGTCGATGTGGGCATTGTTCGTCGCCATCAAGCTGTCGATCAGCGGCACCTTGACGCCGCGCTCGGCCGCCAGGTGACCCACTGCGCGCACTTCTTTCGGTAGGCACGAACCGCCGAACGCGAAGCCCGGTTTCAGGTAGTAGGGCGACAGGTTGAGCTTCAGGTCCTTGACGAAGATGTTCATCACGTCGTGGCTGTCGATGCCGAGCGACTTGCAGATGCGGCCGATCTCGTTGCCGAACGCGACCTTGGTCGCATGCCACACGTTGTCGGCGTACTTCACCATCTCGGCGGCGGCGATCGAGGTGAAGATCACCTTCTCGTCGACGGACTTGTAGATCGCAGCGACCACGTCGGCCGCGCGTTGGTCGGAGACGCCGATCACGGTCTTGGGCGGCGCGAAGAAGTCGGCGACGGCGACGCCCTCGCGCAGGAACTCGGGGTTGAAGCAGACGCCGAAGTCGCGGCCGAGCTTCTTGCCCGAGGCCTGCTCGATCTCCGGCGTGACGACGTCGAGTGTCGTGCCGGGCGGCACCGAGCAGCGCAGCACCACGACATGATAGGCCGACTTCATGGCGATGGCTTGGCCGATGGCGCGGGCAGCCTGGCGGACATACGTGAAGTCGCAGCCGCCATCCTTGGCCGTCGGCGTGCCGACCGACATGAACGTGACGTCGGTCTCGAGCACGGCGGCGATGAGGTTCTGCGTCGCGTCGATGCGGCCCTTGTTGACACCCTCGGTGAGCAGGTCGCCGAGGCGCGCCTCGACGATCGGCGAGCGGCCCTCCTTGATCGCGCGCACCTTCTCGAGCGATACGTCCACGCCGACCATGCGGAAGCCCAGATGCGAGAGGCACGCCATCGAGACGGCGCCTACATAGCCCAGACCGATCACGCTGATCGAGGGACGTGCTTCGCCTGCTGCCGGCAACTCCGGCAATTCCGCCGGCCGCGCAACCGACCGCGCAGGCTCGAACATGACCTGTGACAACGACATTCCCGACGCTCCCGCTTCCCGTTTTCCCCCGAGGCTTGTCGCCCCTTGCGGGTGCGACCGGCTTCCCGTGCCGTCGTCCCGTGGGAAGGAGAGTGCCAAATGTCCGTCGTTATCCTTTGAAGCCGGGCGCTACAATTTTATGGATCGTGAGCTTTGTTGGCGGCGTTGCGGTCGCCTACCAGCCAAACACCATGCTCTTGACCAGGCCCCAGCTCGGGACAGTCAGCAACTCGGTGTAAATCACCACCGCAAGGAACAGCGCGCAGGTGGACATGCCGGTGAGATAAACGGCCATCCCGTTTCGGGCCATGGCCTCGAGGCGATTGCCGGTGAAGCCCTGCTTCTGGTTGCCGCGGTTCGCCCACTTCTGCTTCGACAGGCGCCAGAGCATGTAGACCTTCACCGCCGCATTGAGCAGCTGGTTCGCATAGAGGCACCAGATGTAGTTGAGATCGACCTGCCGGGCATAGGTGAAGAGCACGATCGACAGAATGCAGCGCGTAATCGCGATGTAGATGGCATAGGCGACGAGATAAGCCATGCCGAGCTTCAGTGCGCCGGCGACCGCCAGCATCGGGCTGAACAGCATCGTCCACATGGCAAGGCGCTGGTCGACGCAGCACCACCAGATGAACAGCGGCATCGCGCGCGGGCCCAGCATGATGGCGCGATAGCCGTTGCGCAGCATGTTGCCCGACCAGCGCCGCAGGTTTTCGACCATGCGCTTGGTCCCCGAGCCGTCGACGACCTCGATGGTGGTGCCCGAGGCGTCCGGAACGTAGGTCATCTTCACGCCGTGCTTCAGCAGCGTGTACCAGGTGCTCTTGTCGTCGCCCGACAGGAAGCGAAACGTGCCCCACAGCCAGTGGTTCAGGAAATCGGCCTCCTGCAGGCGAATGAACTCGTGCGAGGTGATGTGCTCGGCGCGGAAGAACGAGCAGCGGCCAGTCAGCGTCAGGACGCGGTCGGAGAGCGCATGCGACTGCATGGCGAGCCGGCGTTGCGCGAACCGCATGTTGAGCCAGGATTGCATCCACTTCGGTCCACGCACCACGACGTGCTCGTCGGTGGTCAGCGCATGCAGTTCGGGATCGAGCGCGAACAGCGGCGTGCATTTCCGCACGAGGCCCGGATGAAACACGAAGTCGCCGTCCATGAAGATGACGAGATCGTTGCGATCGACGCCCGCGCGCGACATGGCGCGCAGGATCAGCGCGATGGCGATGCGCTTGCCCGGCTGGTTCTGGCGGATGATGCGCAGCGTGATGTCGAGGTCGTTGCCGATGAGCTTCAGATAGCGCGAGATCTTGACCTCGTCCTCGAGCTCGGAGGAGCCGAGCCAGATGGTCGCTGGCACGCCCGCCTCCCGGATCTCGCGGCACAGTCCCCGGATCACCGCCTCGGAGATCTCGCGGTGCTCGCGAAACGTCGTCATCTGCACGTGAATGTGACGCGGCCGCCAGCCCGACTCCCAGAGCTCGGCAGCCATGTCCCGCTTCTTGGGATAGGTGATCTTCTCGTAGACCAGCGCGCGCATCCAGTGATTGAACCACCATGCGTAGCGCCAGATGCCGAGCAGGCCGATGACGTAGACGATCTCGCGGGCTTCCGGGTCCCAGATCGTGTTCGGCAGCATCGAGAGCAGGATGAAGCAGCTGCACAGATACAGCCAAAGCTTCAGCTGAACCCCCGGCGACCACTTCTCCGCGGTCGTGATCAGCTGGCTCGGATCGTCGATGCGGATTTCCAGCGGGCGCATCGGAGTTCCCATCTCAGAGCGACAGCGAGAAGCGCTGGCGGATCGCCGAGATCAGCGAATTCGTCGAGCGCTGCGGGAAGATCACCACCACAGGAAGGCCCGAGCGGTAGCGGTCGGCGTTGCGCACCTTGGCCGGGTCTGAGAACTGCAGCGTCACCTTGGCCGATCGGTCCACAGGTCCGCGCCAGCGGTAGCCGGGGTTGTGCGCCTTGTCCTGCTCCTGGATGAAGCCGGAGGTGCGGTCGATCTTGGCGACCCGGGCGGTGAGCGTTTCGCCGATCGCGGGCACAAAGAGCTGTGCCTCGTCGCCAAGGCCGATCTTCAGCACCTCGTCCTGGTTGAGGAAGGCCGTCACCTGGCGCATCTCGCGCTGCTCGATGATGGCGATGGTATCGCCGCGGCGCACGCTGCCGTCGTTGAGACGCGGCAGCTCGAGCACCACGCCGTCGAAAGGCGCGCGCACCGACTGGGCGTCACGATGCTTGAGGTAGGCAATGGTGCGCTGCTGCGCGAGTTCGATCTCGTGCTCGGACAGGCGGATGTCGGCCTCGATCTCCCCGACCCGGCCGAACAGATCGCCGCTGCCGATCGTTTCGTTGCCGGTGTACATGCGCTTGCCGACGTTCTGCTCGGACAGCTCGATGCGCGCCTTGAGTTCGATGCGGCGCACCTCGAGCTCCTTCGTCAGCGTGATCACCGACTTGCGGGCTTCCTCGAGTTTCATGTCGGTCGAGAAGCCCTTGGCGTGCAAGCCGGCGATCCGCGCCTGGTTCCTCTCGGCGATCGCGAGCTGGGCGCCTAGCGCCTCGAATTCGAGCTTCGTCTGCTGGATGTTTTTCATTTCGACGGTTGCGTAGCCGCGCACGCGCTCGAGCTCGTCGAGGTGCTTGCGCTTCATCGAGTTGAGCTTGGCCTTGCGCTCCTGCACGGCAATCTCGGCGATCTCGATCTCGCGCTGCAGCTGGCTGTCGATCAGGGAGACGATCGGCGTGCCGGCGCGCACGTGGTCGCCGGGTTTCACGTCGAGCCATTTGACGTGCCCGTCGGCTTGGGCTGCCACGGTCTCGACTGGGGCCGAGATGACCGCTGTCTGCACTTCCATGCGGTAGAAGTTCGAGTAGGACAGCAGCGCCGTATAGCCGAAGATGAACAGACCGATGATGCCGTAGATGCTCGACATGGCGAGCGTCTTCACCGGCCACCGGCGAATCGGGAGCTGCTTCATCGGATTGACGTCGGGCTGCAGCGAGGCAGGCGTCACCGGGACGTCGATGCGCTGGATCGTATCGCCAACTTCCGACATGGAGCCGCGAACCAGCTCCTCGAGGAAGTGGCTCATCAGCTCGCGCTCGCGCTCGCCGATCTGAAGGAAGCGGCCGGCGAACATCTTTGCGGCGGTATCGGAGCGCAGCACCTCGAGCTTCACGTCGAAGGTGACGTCGAAGCCCTGGAACGGCAGCGTCAGGTGGAGCGCGATGTCGGTGCCGACCTCGGGCAGCGGGCCTGGGAAATCGGTAACGCGCAGGCCTCCGATGCTCCAGTCGGCAGCTTTCAGACGGTGGCCGGCATAGGTGACGAACAGCGGGGCGGACACACGGTGGTGCCGTCGCTGGTCAGGCCGCTCCCGTCTGATCTTGACCGCCATCCGCTTCTACTCGACGCAACACGAACTCTGAGGGCACGCGCCTCTCGACGCCACCCAACGATCGTTTTTGACATCGGAGGGTAAATATTCCGTCGTCGGCGCCATCGCCTGGTCACCGACAGCGGGCTTTTCCGGGCGGTCGCTCTGCGGCAGTGTCGTGGCAACCAGGATCGGATGCAGGAGACGCCCATGGACTTCGGCCTCAATCTGGGACCGCGCGGCGTTGCCGGCACACCGGACGGCCTCGCGGCCCTTGCCCAGCATGCCGACCGGCTCGGCTATGCCTATCTCGGCATCGCCGACCACATCGTCTTTCCGCGCCAGTCGACCTCGAAGTACCCCTACAACGTGGATGGCAAGCACCCCTCGAACGTCACCGGCTACTGTCTCGAGCAATTGACCTGCCTCGCCTGGGTCGCCGGCATCACCCGCAACCTCCGGCTCCTGACCTCGGTCATGGTGGTGCCACACCGCCAGCCGGTGCTCGCTGCCAAGGTGCTCGCCAGCATCGACGTGCTCTCGCGCGGGCGTTTGACGGTCGGCGTCGGCGTCGGCTGGCTCGAGGAGGAGATGGCGGCGCTCGGCTCGCCACCCTACCGCCGGCGCGGTGCGGCCTCCGACGCCTACATCAAGGCGTTCCGTGAGTTGTGGTCGAGCAGCACGCCCAAAGGGGATGATACCTGGGCCCGCCTCGACGGCCTGGTGTTCGAGCCGAAACCTGTTCAGAAACCCGGACCGCCGATCTGGGTCGGTGGCGAGGGCCCCGCTGCCCGCCGCCGTGCTGGGCAACTCGGAGACGGGTGGTATCCGGCCATCCGCAACCCACACGATCAGATGGATCGGCCCGAGAAGTACGCCGCCGGCCTCGCCGACGTCCGTCGTCATGCGGCGACCGCCGGCCGCGATCCGGCCAAGCTCGACGCGTCGCTCTACGCCAACGCCTTGAGTCTGGGCGTCGAGCGCAAGGACCCCGATGGCCGCCGCTTGGCCTTCACCGGGTCCGCCGAGGCGGTCGCTGGCGACATCCGCGACTACCGGGCAGTCGGCGTCCAGCATCTCGTCGTGAGCTTCGAGAGCAACGACCTCGCCTACTCGCTCGACCGCATCGAGGCTTTCGCAAAAGACGTGATGCCGATGGCGCGGTAGCGATTCGGGTTGGCTGTCGTCGTGTTGCAGGTGGCACCTATCCAGAAACTCGAGCCAGAAAACTCAATCGAATCAATGCCTGATCGTTTCATCCATCCGGGTGCGCGAACGCGAATGGAAACTCAGTTAACCACTGCTGCCAATTCCTGCCCTAAACTTATGCCCGCGCCTCTGGGAGACCGCATCATGCTTGCGTTCGGTCGCGGTTCGTCGCGGCCGCAGCGGAGGCCATGAACCGTGTTTCGCGTCGTTCCACCAAAGGTCGTTCCACCAAAGTCTGGGCAACTCGTGTTGCAACGGCGCACCTATTGGGGCATGGTCCGGCCGCGAATCTCGGGCCCTGGCAGGTGGCTGGGCTGTGGAAGTGTGTCCACAGCGCCGCACACCGCGTCCGGCGGGGCGACCGGGCGTCTATCCAACTGGGGGAGCTCAATCCAATGACCACCGTGATGTGGGCGATCATCCTCGGCGGCTTGCTGTCACTCGTCTACAGCGCATGGACCATCAAGTCCGTGCTCGCTGCCGACGCCGGCAATGCCCGCATGCAGGAGATCGCCACCTATATTCAGCAGGGCGCGCAAGCCTATCTGAACCGCCAATACAAGACGATCGCCATCGTCGGCGCCGTCATTTTCGTGCTGCTCGCGGTGTCTCCGCTCGGCATCCTGACGGCGATCGGCTTCCTGATCGGCGCGGTACTCTCCGGTATCGCGGGCTACGTTGGCATGCTGGTCTCGGTGCGCGCCAACGTGCGCACCGCGCAGGCATCGACCCAGTCGCTGGGCGAGGGCCTGTCGATGGCCTTCCGCGCCGGCGCCGTCACCGGCATGCTGGTCGCGGGTCTCGCGCTGCTCGGCGTCGCCCTCTACTACTTCTACCTCACCGCGGGTCGCGGTCTCGCGCCGACCGACCGTGCGGTGATCGACAGCCTTGTCGCGCTGGGTTTTGGCGCCTCGCTGATCTCGATCTTCGCGCGTCTGGGCGGCGGCATTTTCACCAAGGGCGCCGACGTCGGCGGTGATCTCGTCGGCAAGATCGAGGCAGGCATCCCCGAGGATGATCCGCGTAATCCGGCCACCATTGCCGACAACGTCGGCGACAACGTCGGCGACTGCGCCGGCATGGCCGCCGACCTGTTCGAGACCTACGTCGTCTCGGTGGTCGCCACCATGGTGCTCGCCTCGATCTATTTCGCCGGCCAGCCCGTCGTCGCCAACCTGATGATCTACCCGCTCGCCATCTGCGCGGCCTGCGTCGTCACGTCGATCATCGGCACCTTCGCGGTCAAACTCGGGGCCAACAATTCGATCATGGGCGCGCTGTACAAAGGCGTGATCGTGACCGGCGTCCTGTCGCTGATCGCGCTCTACCCGATCACCGAGCGCCTGCTCGGCATGGCCACCGTGTTCAACGCGCGCGGCGTGGTGTTCACCGGCTGGGACCTGTTCCTGTGCGGCGCCGTCGGCCTCCTGATCACGGCGGCGATCGTGGTCATCACCGAGTACTACACCAGCATCGGGTATCGGCCGGTGCGTTCGATCAGCCAGGCGTCGGTGACAGGCCACGGCACCAACGTGATCCAGGGCCTCGCCGTCTCGCTCGAGTCGTGCGCGCTGCCGGCGCTGGTGATCATCGCGGGCATCATCGTCACCTTCAAGCTCGCGGGGCTGTTCGGCATCGCGATCGCGGTGACGACCATGCTGGCGCTCGCCGGCATGATCGTGGCGCTCGACGCCTTCGGTCCGGTCACCGACAACGCCGGCGGCATCGCCGAGATGGCGGGCCTGCCCAAGGAGATCCGCAAGACCACCGACGCGCTCGACGCCGTCGGCAACACGACGAAGGCCGTCACCAAGGGTTATGCGATCGGCTCGGCTGGTCTCGGATCGCTGGTGCTGTTTGCGGCCTACAACGAGGACCTGAAGTTCTTGATCAGTCAGGCCAAACCAGGGTCGTTGTTCCACAACCTGCAAGTCGACTTCCAGTTGTCGAACCCGTACGTGGTGGTCGGACTGCTGTTCGGCGGCCTGCTGCCCTACCTGTTCGGCGGCATCGCCATGACGGCCGTTGGCCGGGCGGCCGCCTCCATCGTCGAGGAGGTGCGTCGTCAGTTCAAGGAGAAGCCGGGCATCATGAAGGGCACCGAGAAGCCCGACTATGCCCGCGCCGTCGACTTGCTGACGGCGGCGGCGATCAAGGAGATGATCATCCCCTCGCTGCTGCCCGTGCTGTCGCCGATCTTCTGCTACTACGTCATCAAGGCGATCGCGGGCCCTGGCCACGCCTTCGCAGCACTCGGCGCCATGTTGCTCGGCGTCATCGTGACGGGCCTGTTCGTCGCCATCTCGATGACCTCGGGCGGTGGCGCGTGGGACAACGCCAAGAAATCCTTCGAGGACGGTTTCGTCGACAAGGACGGCGTCAAGCACCTGAAGGGCTCGGAGGCGCACAAGGCCTCGGTGACCGGTGACACGGTCGGCGATCCCTACAAGGACACGGCCGGCCCCGCCGTGAACCCGATGATCAAGATCACCAACATCGTGGCGCTGTTGCTGCTCGCGTTCCTCGGCCACTGACACAATGGGGTCAGACCCCGAGGGTCTGACCCTATCTTGATCCATTGGTATTCGGCCGCACCAGCAGTACCGAGCCGAAGGCGAAACCATCGTTCGGTCGCGCCCCCGGCTCGCTCCAGCAGAATTAGTCCCTTACTCCGCAGCCATTTCCGCGCCAGCCAGCAATGCGGCAGCCACTGCGCCCGGGCTCGCGGCTATCACGCGGAGGTAAGCCCCGGCCACCGCATCCGTCAGTCGCCCCAGCGGAAGCACACGCCACTGACGATTGATCCGAATCGAGTGCTGCCCGCGCCGATCACCCTTTAGCGCCTCGAGCCGGTTGCCCGGCAGCGAGCGCAGATCGCGTACCGAGGTCGCGGCGGAACTGAGTGCAAGTTATGAGTTTGGATGCAAGATCCCGTAGAGCAGGCCGGAATGCCTCTAATGCTTCTCACGTCGCGACTGAGGCTCGTGCCTGTCCAGGCTCGCGACGAGGACGCGATGTGCGAGTTGCTCTGGCTGCCTGACGTGCGACGCTATCTCTGCGACTATGCCGAGCTTCCGCGAGCGTCCGTGCGCGAAATGATCGCGGATAGCCTTGATGCGTCGTCGATGACGGCCTACTGGCGCATCGCCAATGACGCCTCCGATATGATCGGGCTCATCGGTTTGCGGCCGCCGTCGCTGGTTGCCAACAGGCTGCGCACGATCGGATGGCGCAGCCTCGAGATCGTCGTCGCCCTCGATCCGCGCTTCTGGCGAAGCGGTTTCGCAGCCGAAGCCGTCAAGGCCGTAGCCGAACATGCCGGCGCGGACGGCGTGACCTTCGCGCTCGTCGCCGGTGTCGACGAGCCCAACGTTCGCGCCCACGCTCTCATGCGTCGCTGCGGCTTTGTGGAACTCGGCCGAGCCGCAGGACCGGCACACCAATTGCTCGTCTACGAGCGTCCGCTTTGACACCCCGGAGCGCCGATCAATTCCCGCTTGCCGAGACCCAGGCGCCCGTACGGCTGTCGTAAGCGCGCTCGTCATCCATCACCAGGATGCGCGCCCACGGGTTGTTGGCCGCATACTGCCGCGCATACTCGTCGGTAACGGGAAAGGCGTCGGCGGTGATCGGCCTCTTGAAGCCGATGATGTAGACGGGCACGCCACGCGCGTGGAGGTTTGCAGCGGCCTGTGTCTCCTCGGCGCTGAACATCGCATCCTCCACCACGGCGTAGGACGGCTTCAAATCGGACCGCCGCTTCATCACGAGCGTCCACTTGCTGGCGTTGTTCTTGGCGATGAACCCGGCGCCGCCC
>JANOJW010000228.1:0-1520 GCA_031418955.1 Hyphomicrobiales bacterium
CCAAAGACTGGGCTCGCAAGCGGGCCCGGTCACCCGTGTCCGCAGCGGCGACAGGAACCACCGCCCGTGACCCGCATCCTCGGCCTCTCGGCGTTCTATCACGACAGCGCGGCGGCGCTGATCGAGGATGGCCGCATCGTCGCGGCCGCCCAGGAGGAGCGCTTCACAAGGAAGAAGGCGGACGCCGACTATCCCAAGAACGCGATCGCCTATTGCCTGAAAGCGGGTGGCGTGACGCTCGCCGACATCGACCGCGTCGCGTTCTACGACAAGCCGTTCCTGAAGTTCGAGCGGCTGCTCGAGACCTATCTGGCGTTCGCGCCGCGCGGCTTCAAATCGTTCCGCATGGCGATCCCGCTCTGGCTGCGAGAGAAGCTATTCCTGAAGCAACTGCTCGGCGATGAACTGAAAGCGCTCGAGCCCGGCTACGACTGGGAGAACCGGCTCGCCTTCTCCGAGCATCACTTGAGCCACGCGGCGTCCGCGTTCTTTCCCTCCCCGTTCGAGCGCGCGGTCGTGCTGACCATGGACGGAGTCGGCGAATGGGCGACGACTTCCGTGGCGCTCGGCGATGGTTTCGACCTCGCCGTGCACAAGGAGATCCATTTCCCCCACAGCCTCGGCCTGCTGTACGCGGCGTTCACCTACTACACCGGTTTCAAGGTGAACTCGGGCGAGTACAAGGTGATGGGCCTCGCGCCGTACGGGGAGCCGAAGTACGCGAGCCTGATCCTCGAGCACCTGATCGACCTGAAGGCCGACGGCTCGTTCCGGCTGAACCTCGACTATTTCGACTACTGCACCGGCCTGACGATGACCAACGACCGGTTCCATCGCCTGTTCGGCGCACCACCCCGCAAGCCCGAGGCGATGCTCGAGCAGCGGCACATGGATCTGGCGGCCTCCGTGCAGGCGGTGATCGAGGAAGCGGTGCTGCGCATGACGCGGAGCCTCGCGAAAGAGTTTGATACACCCAACCTGTGCCTCGCCGGCGGCGTCGCCTTGAACTGCGTGGCCAATGGCAAAGTGCTGCGCGACGGCGCGTTCAAGAACGTGTTCGTGCAGCCGGCGGCGGGCGATGCGGGCGGCGCGCTCGGGGCAGCGATGGCGGTCTATCATCTGCAACACAAGGGCCCGCGCAAAGTCGAAGCGGGGCGCGACGGCATGCGCGGCGCCTATCTCGGCCCCGAGTTCTCGCAAGCTGAGACGGAGGCGCGACTTGAAGGCATGGGCGCCAAGTTCACGTCGCACGCGACCGCCGAGATGCTCGACATCACGGCGACGGCGCTGGCCGAGGGGAAGGCGGTCGGCTGGTTCCAGGGCCGCATGGAGTTCGGGCCGCGCGCGCTCGGCGGCCGCTCGATCCTCGGCGATCCGAGGAACCCGGCGATGCAGAAGCAGCTCAATCTGGCCGTCAAGTATCGCGAGAGCTTCCGCCCGTTCGCACCGTCCGTGCTGCGCGAGGACGTCTCGGACTGGTTCGGGATCGACTGCGACAGCCCCTACATGCTGATGGTGGC
>JANOJW010000229.1:0-1960 GCA_031418955.1 Hyphomicrobiales bacterium
CGAGAACCTTGTGGGTCAGGATACCCGTCGAGAATGCTTTCAGCCGATTCACCTGCATTGAAGCGTGCAGCGACCGAATAGACGTCGAGCCGCGTGCCCACGATGCAGGGCGTTCCGCCTCGGATGTCCGGATCGCTGTAGATCATGCTGCTCATGTGAAACAGTGTAGCACGATACTCATGGGTCTTCAACGTCGGGCCAGATCATCGAATTGATCCAGCAGGCCTACTCAACACACTAAAAGGCTTCCGTAGCCCGTGGCCGGCGTGCGGACGCCGGACAGCCGCAGACAGCGCCAGAGGCTCGCCTGGTTCGCGGTCACGACGGGGCGCTGGAGATCGCGCTCCAGCGCCTCGATGATGCCGACACAGCGAAAGCCAGTCCCGGCGATCAGCACGCCGTCGGCCGACGTCGGGCAGGCGGCACGGATCTGCGCGTAGAGCGGCTCGATCTCCTGCGCAAAACCCATGCCCATGCCGTAGAGATCGCGCGGGAGGACATCGCGCCATTGGCGGCCTGGATCGTATTTCATCGTGGCCGCCGGCTCGAGCCCGTGATCGGCATAGTAGCGGGCGGCCGCCGCGATGGTGTCGTCGGCGAACCAGGCGGGCAGCACCACGAACGGGTGGCGGACGCCGACGGCACGCAACGCGGCGGCGGTGTCGAGGCCGTTGGTCGTGACTGCCACGCCCGCCGGCAGCAGCCGCGCAATCGTGGCGACCACGGCGTCGTCCCAGCCACGGCCACCCGCGATGCTGCTCGAAGTGTGCGCAAGCACAGCGGCGGTGAGCTTCATCTGGGCGAACTGCCGCCCGCCACGCGCCAGATCGTCGGCGAGATCGACGCCGCTGCGATCGCCCTGCCAGGTGGCCCACGGCGTCGAGGCGGTGACGCGCGCGGCATGCATCGACACATGCGGCGGCGCCATCGCCCACCACTCGGCCTCAGGCACCGCCTCGTTCGCGACGATGAACAGGCCGATGCGCGCCTGCCATCCCCAGTTGTCGTTGCGGCTCATGTCGAGGCGGCTCCGGCTTGTGTGGGCTGTCGGCATCTGAGAGGTTTCGAGGGAAACGTGCAACCAGGAGACAGCACATGCCCGGACCGACCTACGACAAGGGACTGAAGCTTCGCAAAGAGGTTCTTGGCGCGGCGCACGTCGAGAAGAGCCTCGCCAGCGTCGACGAGTTCACCAAGCCCCTGCAGGAGATCGTCACCGAGATCGGCTGGGGCCAGTTCTGGTCGCGGCCAGGTCTCACGAAGAAAGAACGCAGCCTGATCACGCTCGGCGTGTTGACGGCACTCGGCCGCAGTCACGAGATCGCCGTGCATACCAAGGGCGCGGTCAACAACGGCTGCACCAAGGAGGAGATCCGCGAGGCGCTGATCCATGTCGCCTG
Organism: Hyphomicrobiales bacterium; assembly: GCA_031418955.1. GTDB lineage: Bacteria > Pseudomonadota > Alphaproteobacteria > Rhizobiales > Hyphomicrobiaceae. The sequence continues at coordinate 1,401 of JANOJW010000229.1, forward strand.
CTACGCGGGGTTCCCGGCGACCATCGACGCGTTCCGCTCGGCCAAGAAGGCGCTCGACGAGTTGGACGGGAAGTAGGCCCGAGCTGCTGCAGTTGAGGGGCTCCCAATGCGAAAGGGTGCGCCGGCATGTTGCCGATGCACCCTCGAAGGCTCGATGTGAGATTACCGAAAAAAGCATAAACCAGCGTGACGCTGTCGGATACCAAATCCGCGGGTCTAGGTTAATCGCGTCGGGGCGTCGTCGTCGGTCGGCGTATCGGCGGGGCTCGGGGGGCGCGGGGGGCGCCCTCGAGACTTGCGGCGTTTGAGGTTTTCGCGCAGCTCGGCAGCCAGCCGCTCGTGCCGGCGCGCGTCGCCCTTGACGCTGCCTCTCAGTTTTTCTTCGCGATCGCTTGCCATCACGTGTCTCCGTCGTGGGCCAAACATGGGTCGGACGCGCGCGTGGGTCAACCGGAACGAGCGTACATCGGCGTAGCTGGGGGCCTGCGCAGGGGTGCCAACGGTCGGCCCGGTGTCGGCCGTCGCAACGAGCCTTTCGTTTGTCATCCTCGGGCTTGTCC
>JANOJW010000230.1:0-2995 GCA_031418955.1 Hyphomicrobiales bacterium
AAGGCCAAGGACAACAACGCCTCGGCGTCCGTCGGCCCGTTTATCCGCTTCTTCGATGCCGGCTTCTCGCTCGACACCGTGCGAGCCATGGACGTGCACCTCTCCGTCGAAGGCGCCGACGGCTTCAAGATGACCGGCAAATCCTCGATGACGGAGATCGCCCGCGACCCGGCCGATCTCGTCGGCGAGTTGATCGGACGGACGCACCAGTACCCGGACGGCGCCGTGCTCTATCTCGGCACCATGTTCGCGCCGACGCAGGATCGCGGGGCCAAAGGCCAGGGTTTCACGCACAAGGTCGGCGATGTGGTGACCATCTCCGCGCCCGCGCTCGGCGCGCTGACCAATCTCATGACGCACGCCGACAAGGCGCCGCCCTGGACCTTCGGCACAGCCGACCTCATGCGCAGTCTCGCCAAGCGGGGACGTCTCACATGAGCGGCGCGAACGGCACGAGCCAATCCCCCTCCGTCGAGGACGCCATTGCGCGTCTGCACGCCGCGATCGCCCGGGTCGCGATGGGCGACGTGACGGCCATCAAGGCGCTCTACTCGCACACGGCCGACGCGACGAGCTTCTACGGCTGGGGCGGCTACGAGAAAGGCTGGGACGCCGTCTCGACCCGCTGGACCTGGGCCGGCCAGCAGTTCAAGGGCGGCACGGTCACCTACCAGAATGTCTCGACAGTGGTCACGCCCGCGATGTTCTACGCCACCGACATCGAGACCTTCCGCATGACCGCGATGGCCGGTATCGACGGCCCGACCGGCTGGTCGAACCGCGTCACCCACATCTTCCGCCTCGAAGGCGGCGCGTGGCGTCTCGTGCACCGCCACGGCAATCGCCTCGAGACCCAGTTCGAGCCGTCGCAGGTCCTGCAGAAGAAGGACTGAGCCCCTCTCCCCGGTCTTCAAAGGGAGAGGGTTAGGCCGAAGCAGCCCGGCACCTGCCGATCCCGTCCTACTTCACGTTCTCGATGACGAGGTCGTCGAACAGCATCACGCTGTCGGACTTGGTCCACAGCCCGATCCGGCCGGCATCGGCGAAGGTCTTGTCCTCGACCTCGAACAGGGGCTTGCCGTTGAACAGCACGGTGAACAGATCGCCGCGCACCTGCATGCCCAGCGTGCTCCACTCGGTCTTGGAGACCGGCACCTTCTCGCCGTAGGTCTTGCCTTTGCCTTTGAGCGGCAGGTCGTTGCGCTTGCCGTCCTTGACGATGTAGAGCACGACGTTGTCCTCGAGCGCGTTGGCGCGCACGATGTAATAGTTGTTGTGGTCCTTGTAGCGCCAGACGAGGCCGGCGGCCTGATCGTCCTTGCCGGCGACAGCCTTGAAGCGCACCGAGAAGTCGGCGTCCCGGGCGACGATCTTGTCGTAGACCATCACCGGAAAGCGCGCCGAGGCCTTGTCGTTGCTGAGCTGGATCACCGCGAGCTTGCCCGACGGCGCACCGGCGACCTCCTGCAGCTTCCAGTCGGCCGCGGTCTTGCCCTTGTTGGTGGTGCCGACCGTGAAGCCCTGCGGCACCGTGCCGACAGGTCCGAGCGCCTCGAAATCGATTTTTTCGGCCATGGCGGCACTCGCCATCACCAGCGCGGCGGCAATGCCACCGGCAAACACGCGGACCTTCATTCAGGAACTCCCATTTTACAAATGACACTTTGACAGACTGTGATGTTGCAGTGTGGTTTTCGTTTGGTCGAACGTGGGGCAGTCGGACGACAGCGGACCATGACCAGAGAAACGGCCCCCGCCAAGCCATTGGATCAAATACCGATCATCCAATCAAGTGGCAGGCCGCCGTCCGCCCTGGCGCGATCTCCCGCAGCGCCGGGGCCTCGGCCTTGCAGCGCTCGATCGCATGCGGGCAGCGGGGGTGGAAATGGCAGCCCTTCGGCGGGTCGAGCGGCGAGGGGATCTCGCCCTTCACGGGATGAAACGTGCGCTTCGTCGTCGAGATGCGCGGCACCTCGGCGAGCAGCGCCTGCGCATAGGGGTGGGCGGGTTGACGGAACAATTCCTCCGTCGGCGCGGCTTCTACCACGCGGCCCAGATACATGATCACCACCCGGTCGGTGATGTGCTCGACGACGCCCAAGTCGTGCGAGATGAACAGATACGTGAGATCGAACGCCTCGCGCAGGTCCATGAACAGGTTCAGCACCTGCGCCTGGATCGACACGTCGAGCGCGGCGATCGCCTCGTCGCAAACGAGGAACTCAGGCCGCACCGCGAGCGCGCGCGCAATGCCGATGCGGCTCCTCTGGCCGCCCGAGAACTGGTGGGGATAGCGGCGGCGGAACTCGGGATCAAGGCCGACCCGGCGGAGCATCTCGGCGACATAGGCGTCGCGGTCGTTGCGCGCGATCAGCCCATGGAACAGCGGCGCCTCGCCGACGATGTCCTCGACGCGGGCCCGCGGATTGAGCGAGGCGTACGGATCCTGGAAGATCATCTGCACGGCAAGGCGTGCAGCGGCGGCGTCCGCGCCTTTGAGCGTCGCGCGGTCCCGGCCCTTGAACAGCAGCGCGCCTTCTGTCGGCGCGAGCAGGCCCGCGATCATGCGCCCGAGCGTCGATTTCCCGCAGCCCGATTCACCGACGAGGCCCACGACCTCGCCCTTGGCGACCGCGAGGCTCACGCTGTCGACGGCATGCACCGTCTCCTCGCGCAGGTCCGAGCCCAAGGACGCTGCGATCTTGCCCGCCAGATCGAGCCGCTTCACGAAGCGCTTCGAGAGGCCGCGCGCCTCGATGATCGGCGCCGCTGCATTCGCCGTCATGCCATGGCTCCGACGATGCGGCACGAGTGGTCATGTGCATATGGACGGACTCGACCTCCACCGGCGACGACGAAGGAGCGCGTGAATTCCCTCCCCCCGTCATCGCGGAGCGATGCTTCGCATCGACGCGGGGGAGGGCTAGGGTGGGGGGTGTGCGGAGCGATAGAAGGTGTGCACCACCCCCATCCCCGGCCCTTCCCCCGTCCAGGG
>JANOJW010000231.1:0-4828 GCA_031418955.1 Hyphomicrobiales bacterium
CCAGGGGCGGATTCCGTCTGCCGCCCAGAATGGAGCCCACACAGCTGCCGCAGCGGCACTTTGAAGGGCAAACATGCCCTTCCGCGCCCTCATTGACGTCACGATCCGTCATCGCCAGGATAAAGTGGACAGGCTCCTAGAAGAAAAGGACGGCCCCCTTGATTTCTCTTGTTTTGGCCCAAGACGTCGACGAGAACCGAAACGGTCTCAGGGGCAGCGCTACCGAGCATGCCGCTTGCGACCACAGACGGAGATTGTTTGGCGCACACGGTCGTCTCTGTTACGTCTGGCACGCTTGCAACACTAGTGTGGCGCACTGGCACTGAGCCCGCAGTGGGTCACAAGCTCCCTTTCCCGGTGGCGGTGGTCGGGCCCGCTACTCCGCGGCTTGGCGGAGGCCGAACTGCAGGCGGGCCAGGCGGGCGTAGAGGCCGCTGCGGGCGACGAGGGCTGCGTGCGTGCCCTCCTCGACGATGGTCCCCTTGTCCATGACGATGATGCGGTCAGCCTTCTGCACGGTCGCCAGACGGTGCGCGATGACGAGTGTGGTGCGGCCCTCCATGACGCGTTCGAGTGCGGTCTGGACGGCCGCCTCACTCTCGGCATCGAGTGCGCTGGTCGCCTCGTCGAGCAACAGGATGGGCGCGTCGCGCAGGATCGCACGCGCAATGGCGATGCGCTGCCGCTGACCGCCCGACAGCGTGACGCCGCGCTCCCCGAGCTTGGTCGCATAGCCCTCGGGTAGCGCGCGGATGAAGCCGTCGGCTTGAGCGGCCGCGGCCGCCGCCTCGACTTGCGCGGTCGTAGCGCCCGGCGCGCCATAACGGATGTTCTCGGCGACGGTGTCGGCAAACAACGCCACGTCCTGCGGCACCAGCGCGATGCGCTGGCGAAGCTCAGTCAGGTCGGCGTCGGGCAGCGCCACGCCGTCGATGGCGATGCGGCCGGCCACCGGATCGTAGAAGCGCAGCAACAAGGCAAACAGCGTGCTCTTGCCCGCCCCCGACGGGCCGACCACGGCGACCGTCTCGCCGGGTGCGACGGTCAGAGAGATGCCATCGAGCGCGCGGGCTTGCGGGCGGCTCGGATAGGCGAACGTGACGCCATCGAACGCGATACGGCCTTGCGGCGGCACGGGCAGCGGCTTTGGCACGGGCGACGACATGATCGTCGGGCGCTCGGCGAGCAACTCGGTCAAACGTTCCGCTGCACCCGCGGCCTGCTGCACCTCGCCGTAGACTTCCGCCAGCTCGGCCATCGCGCCGCCGGCGAACAAGGCGTAGATCACGAACTGCCCGAGCGCGCCGCCCGTCAGCTCGCCTCTCACGACGAGGCCGGCACCATACCAGAGCACGCCGACGACGCTGCCGACGACGAGTGCGATCACCATCGCAGTGAGGCCTGCGCGCGACAAAAGCCGCGCGCGCGCCGCCTCGAACGCTCGCTCGACCGCATCGCCATAGCGGGCGATGACGGTCGGCTCGTGGGTCGCGGCTTGCATGGTGCGTACCGCGGCGAGATTGTCGGCGGCGTACGCAGTGGCGTCGGCAAGCGTGTCCTGCGCGGCGCGCGACAGCCGGCGGACCGAGCGTCCATAGGCCATCAGCGGCAACACGATCAGCGGAATGGCGATCAGAACCATCGCCGCGAGCCGGCCGCTTGTCGCCACCATCATGGCGAGCGCGCCCAGAAGCATGATCAGATTGCGTACGAACTGGCTGAGTGCGGTGCCGGCCGCCGCCTTCACCTGCGTCGTGTCGGCGGCGAGCCGGCTCATGATCTCGCCCGAATGGGTGGTCTCGAAGAACGCTGGCCCGAGACGCGCCAAGTGCGCGAACACCTGCGCCCGCAGGTCCGCGACGACCCGCTCACCCAGCCAGTTGACGCAGAAGAAACGGGCCGAACTGGCGGCCGCAAGGGCGAGGCCGATGAGGATCAGCAACCCGAACGCGCCGTCGATGTGGGCGCCGCTGCCTCCAGCGAAACCCTGGTCGATCATGCGACGGACGGCCACCGGCACCGACAGCATGGCGGCGGCGGAGGCGACTAGGGCGAGGCCGGCCAGCGCCAACATGCCCTTGTAGCGCAGCAGATGCGGCGTCAGCGTGAGCAGCGGCGTCAGCGATCGCGAGCGGGGTTCCCCGCTCGCTGCTCCGTCCTCGTCCCGTTTCCGGCGACTGCGCACGCCTTAGCCTCCACCGCGGCGCTCCGCCATGGGTTCGCCGACGCGCCCATCCATGCCCGAGGCCGCGCGGCGTCTCAAGTGGGGTGCGGCTCCATGGGACGCGGGGCGATTGCTCGTGCAGGGGTTTGGGCCGGAGTGTAGACGGCCTTCTAACCGACCGACATCGAACGCGACCGGCTCAGTGGACGCTGGCGACCTCGAGCTCGCCCTCGACGGCGTGGCCGACGGCGGCTTGCCGGCTGTCGGTCAGTGCGATGGGCGTACCGTCAGCGCCGTGCAGCGCATAAAGGTTGATGCCGCGCGGCAGGCCCTCGATCCTGGGAAACAACCGGCGGGCCTGGGCGCTGGACAGTTCACGAATGTAGGCGATCTGCCCATCGCCAAGCTCGGCCAGCTCGGATTCGGACATGAACGTCAAGGGGTTGACTTCGCGTGCCGATAGGCTGCGCTTGGTCCGCTTGCGGGTCTGCTCCATGGTGCCGCTCCTCATCGATGCAGCTCAGGGCACGACCGGAGCCTGAAGCGGGGCGCAGAGTTAGCGTCCCGAGGCCGGTCGCACTGAATTATCGCTTGATTCGGTTGATGATCCTGTCACTCGAACGGCTCTAGCCGCGACTTTTTTGCGCGCCGATCTCGATCCGCCTGACCAGCCGCTCCGGCTGGTGCCGGACGAGGTCGATCGTCAACAGTCCGTTCGCCAGATCGGCCGTTCGCACCTCGATCCCGTCCGCCAGCACGAACGTCCGCTGGAACTGGCGGGCAGCGATCCCCCGGTGCAGGTACTCGCGCGATTTGTCGTCTTCCTGCCGGCCGCGCACCTGCAACTGGGCGTCCTCGAGGGTGATCTCGAGCTGTTCGCGAGTGAAACCGGCGATTGCGAGCGTGATACGCAGGACTTCCGGCTGCTGGTCGGTGCGCTGGATTCGCTCGATATTGTAGGGCGGATAGCCCTCCGAGCCACCTTTACCGACGCGATCGATCAGCCGCTCGATCTCCTCAAAACCCAGGAGCAGGGGGCTCGAGAGCAGGGTCATCCGGGTCATGGCGGCAAAGTCCTCGTGCAAGCGACCTTGGCTTCAATAAGCGACCCTCGCTGGAGGCGTCGCCAGGTGCCGGCCCCAGCCAACCGGGCGCCCGCAGCCCATATATGGGAATGGCACGCAGAAACTGCAATCGCGCCGATGGTTCGGCCGCAATTTCGCAGAAAGCCAGGGACATTGGGGAGCCGGCGCGGCCAAATTCCAGCCGCGTCAGCTTACCTAAAATACCGCAAACCAGCGTGACGCTCAATAACAAAATGCTGATTAACCAAGTAATTTCAGCTTCTTGAGCGTCCAGGCGCTCAGCGCCGGCCGGAGCGCTGGGCGGCCTCGGCCATCAGGCGGCCGAGTTCCTGCGCCTGTTCGGCATAAGTCTTCATCTGCGCCTGGGCGAAGCGGGCCTGGATCTCCATGTACTCCGCGATATTGCGGGACTTGGCCAGATCGGAGGCGAAGTTGAAGCTCGCATCGACGTTGTCCTGGGCATAGCGCATGGCCCGCGTCTGCACCTCGACGGCATTGGTCGCCATGCTGGCCGACGACTGGCCCATCATGTCCTGGGCCTGGCGCGCCATGGCCATGAATTGACCGTAGGCCGACCGGGTCTGCTCGACGTTGCGCTCGGCCATCTCGCGCATCGCATCGGGGATCTCGAACGAGGGCTTGTCGGACATCGGGCGGCTCCTGTCGCGAAAAACGATGGGACCGAGGTTAGCACGCCCCAAGTGCGGCGGCCACTACTTGCGATATCTACTTGGGATATCCCGTGCTATCTCGGCCGCCATACAATGTCCCGTCAGTAGAACAGGCTCGAGACGCTCTCGTCGCGCGCCGTCCGCGCAATGGCGTCCGCCATCAGCGGGGCGATCGACAGAACGCGGATGTTCCGCGCTGCCTTGACGGCTTCGGTCGGCAAGATCGAGTCCGTGATGACGAGCGTCTTGATCTGCGAGTTGGTGATCTTCGACACCGCGCCGCCCGAAAGCACGCCATGCGTGATATAGGCGAGCACCTCGACCGCACCGGCCCGAAGCAGCGCGGTAGCGGCGTTGACGAGGGTTCCGCCGGAGTCGACGATGTCGTCGATCAGCAGGCAACGCCGGCCATCGACCTCCCCGATCACGTGCATGATCTCGGCAACGCCGGCCCGCTCGCGACGCTTGTCGCAGATGGCGATGGGCGCGTTGATGCGCTTGGCGAGTGCCCGCGCGCGAACAACGCCGCCGACGTCTGGCGACACGACCGTCAGATTGTTGACCTCGAAGTGCTCCTGGATGTCGCGGGCAAAGGTCGGGGCGGCAAACAGGTTGTCTGTTGGAATATCGAAGAAGCCCTGGATCTGGCCCGCATGCAGGTCGAGGGTCATGACGCGGTCCACGCCGGCGCGCTCGATGAGGATAGTTTTCGTGATTTGAATTAAATATATACGTATATATTAAGAAATATGCCCGAAGGTGCTGCTGCAACTTGGTGCCCAATTTTCTATACAACACTTACAGTAGGATCTTAAGAATTTATAAGTGTGATAGTTGCTGTTTAGTTCTTTTAAAGTTTTTTTTACCATTTCAAATTACGGAATACTCACAATAACACAATTAATTAA
>JANOJW010000232.1:0-5004 GCA_031418955.1 Hyphomicrobiales bacterium
CCAGCCGCACGATGACGTCGTTGTTGGCACCCGTCATTGCGTGCCACCACTGGATCTCGACCGGCGCGGTTTGCGCGGCGGCCGGGGTGGCGAGCGCTGCGGCGAGCGCCGCTGCGGCGAAGCTCATTCGAATGGACATGCTTCTAATGGACATGCTTCTTGTGTCTCCCTGTTGTCGATTGGACCGCTTCTCGCAGCCTCCTGCGACAGTTCTGCGACAGGCGCCTGCCTCGCGTGACCTCGATGGTGTCATAAGAACCGGCTCAGGCGAAGCCTCAACCGTTGTGCAATGCAGCCTCACCCTTTGCGCAACCACACCCGAAGCCCGATCAACCCCGCGGAGAAGGCCCCGAGCGCCGCCATGGCGAGCGAGACCTGCGCGATGGCGAGCCCCAAACTCTCCTTGCCCAGGCTGCTGCCTGCCAGCGCCACGATCGCCGTGCTCGGGAGATACCCGAGGAACGTTCCCGCAAGGAACACCGAATGCCGGGTCGGCAGGACTCCCAGCAGCACATTGATAACGATCGCTGGAACAGGCATCTGCCGGGCAACGAAAATGCTGGCGATGCCGGGCTTGGAAAGTAGCTTGCGCAGTCCATCGTTGGCGCCGCGGAGCTTGCGCTCGCCAAGGTCCCGGCCACTCCATCGCGCCAGCAGGAATGCACTGTAGGAACCGCCAAGCCCCGAGACGAGCGCGACCAGCATGCCCGCCACGAATCCGAACAGTGCGCCAGCTAGGCCACACAGCAGCAGCCGCGGCACCCCGAGCGCAATTAGCCCAACGCTCGCCGTCGCATAGCCGACGTAGGCCAGCCAACCATAGCCGCGCACTATGGCTTTCAGCGCCTGCACGTCGTCGAGCCAGGCCTTGAGCGGCGTGAAATGCAGGCCCAGCAGCAGCCCCAGCACCACGACCGCCAGAATCAGCAGGCGCCGCGTCTCCGCGCCAGTTTCCGCGCCTGTCTCGGCAATGCCACTCTCGGGACTATCGCGCATGCGCTCAAGGCTCAGCTATTGTCGCCGAACGTGCGCTTGGGCTCGATGCGCCGGAACCGCCCGGAGATGTCGGACACTTGGCGACCTTCGGGCAGATCTTCCACGATCGCCGGCACCTTGGTGCGCTTGCGGATCCACGACACGCCGACGAGATCGTAGATGCCGACCAGCGCCCGATTGAGATTGTTGTACTTGGATTTTCCCGCGATCCGCGCGCGGTCGTTCACGGGGAGATACGCGGTCTCGTGGCCGTAGGTCTGGAACAGCGCCGGAAGATAGCGATGCATGCTCGTGAAGTAAGGCAGCCGCAGGAACGCTTCCCGCCAGTAGACCTTGATCCCGCAGCCCGTGTCCGGACAATCGTCCTTCAGCACCCGGTCGCGAATCCAATTGGCCCACTTGGAGGCGAACCGCTTGGAGCTCTCGGCTTGCCGGTTGGTGCGCACGCCGCCGATCAGCGCTGGTCCTTTGGTGCCCGGCGCCGCCAGGGCTGCAACCAGCCGCGGGATGTCGCGCGGGTCGTTCTGGCCGTCGCCGTCCATGGTGGCGATCACCGGTGAGGCCGCCGCCAGGATGCCGGTGCGCATCGCCGCGCTCTGTCCGCTGCGGGTCTCGTGCCGCAGATATCGCAGCCCGGCGAGATTCCCGCGCGCGATCAGCGTCTTGACCTCGCTGCCTGTATCGTCGGTGCTGCAATCATCTACGACGATCACCTCGCCGAGCATGTCCGGCGGCACCACGGCATAGGTCTCCTCGACCAGCCGCCCGATGTTGCCGGCCTCGTTCAGCGCCGGAATGACGACGGATACGCGCATGGCGTTGCGGCTCCCGGCTCCGTTGGGCCTCGCGGGCGCGGGCCAGATCCCGCATCCTCATCGCAGGTTGCGACGCCGCCGCCCATGCGCCGACCTGCCGCGCTTACTTAACAGGCTTTCCCGTGTCCGCTCAACCGAGTAAGCAGCCGCTGATGCGATCATCCACGGGCACTCCTCTAGACATGTCGCGCGCCGGTGCCTGGATCCTCTTGGCCGGCGCGCTGACAGCGTTGCTCGCCGTCCGCCTCTTGGCGCTCCGCTTCAACGCCACCGACCTGTTCTTCGATGAGGCGCAATACTGGTCGTGGAGCCTGGAGCCTGCCTTCGGCTACTACTCCAAGCCCCCGCTCGTCGCCTGGCTGATCGGCCTGTCGGGCAAGCTCTGCGGTGACAGTCCATTCTGCATCCGCCTGCCCGCCCCGTTGATCCACACCGTGACGGCGGCAATCATCTTCCTGATCGGGCGCCGCCTGCATGGCGACCGCGTCGGGCTGTGGTCGGCGCTGACATTCGCGACGCTGCCCGGCATCTCGCTGTCGTCCGGCATCATCTCGACCGATGTGCCGCTGCTGCTCGGCTGGGCGGTAGCGCTGTGGGGCTACATCGCGCTCGTGCAAGGCGCGGGGGTGCTCGGTGGGCACCTGAAGCACAAAGTAGGGTCCGGCTGGCTGCCGGCGCTGGCGCTGGGCCTGGGCCTCGGCTTCGGCCTCAACGCCAAGTACGCCATGGCGTTCTTCGTGCTGTCGATCGCGGTGCACATGACCGTGACGCCGCCCGCACGCCGACTGCTCACCGACGCCCGCCTGTGGATGGGCCTCGCCATCGGCGCACTGCTGATCGCGCCGAACATGCTGTGGAACTGGTCCAACAGTTTCGCGACCTTCGCCCACACCGCCGATAACGCCAAATGGGGCAGCGCGCTGGTCAATGCCGGCAAGGGGCTCGAGTTCGTCGCAGCCCAACTCGGCGTCTTCGGCCCCATCCTGTTCGTCGCGCTGATTGCAACAGCCTGGCGGGCCTGGAAAGAGGGCATGCCCGAGAGCGACCGGCTGCTGCTCGCCTTCACACTGCCGGTGCTGACCGTAATCACAGCACAAGCCTTCGCCTCCCGCGCGCATGCCAACTGGGCCGCGGTGTCCTATGTGGCCGGCAGCATCCTCGTTTGCTCGACGCTGGTCCGCCTGCTCAAGGAGAAGTGGCTCAGGATCTCGCTGGCGGTGCACGCGGCGATATTGCTCGCGCTTGCGTTCGGCAGCGCCTTCGCCGGCCGCTTCACGCTGCCGCTGGTCGGTGACCCGTTCACCCGCACCCTAGGCTGGAAGGAGATCGCGGAAGCGACGCAGGCGCAGATCGATAAACTTAGAAGCAGGACAACTGGCCGAGCGTATAATTCGATAATTAGCGACGAGCGGGCTTTAACGGCCGAGCTGCTCTATTACATGCGGGACTTTCTTCTCAGCCAAGACTATGGGCCTTACGGAACTCGCGCCCCGTTGCTTGCGTGGCGCGACGGCGGCCGGCCGAAGGATCACTATGAGTTGACGCGACCATTTATAGGCAAAGAGCAGGACTTTGTGCTGCTGATTGCCGTCCGCGCCGATACCGATCGTATCCTGAAGCGCTTCGAACAGGTCCAACTCCTCAGCGAAGAGATGGTCCCTGCCGGCCTCGGGCCGAAGCGTCGTGTCCGCTTCTACATGCTCACAGGATTTAAGCCGCAGTAGTTCGCCACCCCTCCCCGTCATGCCCGCGGAGGCGGGCACCCACGACGGCGTGAGTAGAGGCACCGAAGAATCAAAGGAGAACTCCCATGTCCCTCAAAGGCCGCACGGCGATCGTCACCGGCTCCACGTCGGGCATCGGCCTCGCCATCGCCGAGGCGCTTGCCCAGGCCGGCGCCAACGTGATCGTCAACGGGCTTGGGCCCGAGGACGAACCGCTGAACCAGGCAGCCATCCGCCGCGTCGCGAAAGCCGGCACTCGCGTCGTCTTCAACGGCGCCGACATGCTGCGCCACAACCAGATCGCGGCCATGATCGAGAAGACGGAAGCCGACTTCGGCTCGGTCGACATTCTCGTCAACAACGCCGGCATCCAGCACGTTTCGCCTGTCGAGGAGTTCCCGATCGAGAAGTGGGACGCCATCATCGGCATCAACCTGTCGTCATCGTTCCACACCGTGCGCGCTGCCGTGCCGGGCATGAAGAAGCGCCAGTGGGGCCGCATCATCAACGTCTGCTCGGCGCACTCCCTCGTCGCCTCGCCGTTCAAGACCGCTTACGTCGCGGCGAAGCACGGCCTCGCCGGCTTCACCAAGTCCGTCGCCCTCGAGCTTGCCGAAAGCGGCATCACCTCGAACGCCATCTCGCCAGGCTTCGTGTGGACGCCGCTGGTCGAGAAGCAACTTCCCGACCTCGCCCGCTCGAAAGGCATCTCGGTCGAGGACGCCAAGAAGCTCGTCGTCGGCGCGCAACCCAACAAGCGCTTCATCACGCCCGAGGAGATCGGTGCCCTCGCCGCGTTCCTCGCCAGCGACGCCGCCCGCTCGATCACCGGCGCCAACTACTCCATCGACGGCGGCTGGACCGCACAGTAGCGCCGACGCCGCCACCTCTCCGCTATTCGACCGCCGCAGCCTCCCGCTCCCGCGCGCTTCCCTCGACGAGCGACAGCGCCTGGCGCAGCACGTCGGCCGTGGCGCCACCCCGCGTCGCGTTCTCCGACAGGTGCCGCCGGAACAGGCGCCCGCGCGGGCGGCCGTGATAGAGCCCGAGCAGATGCTTCGTCACGTTGTTGAGCTTACCCCCCGCCGCGATGTGGCGCTCGGCATAATCCGCCATCCGCTCGATCACCTCGGCGCGCGCCGGCGCCGGTGTCGCTGCGCCAAACAGCCGGGCGTCGACATCCGCCATCAGATGCGGCTCATGGTAGGCCGCACGACCAAGCATCACGCCGTCGACGCGGGTCAGCAGGGCCTCTGCCTCATCGAGGCTCGAGATGCCGCCGTTGATGACGATCAGCAGCTCCGGCCGGCGCGCCTTGAGGCGAAACACCCGGCCGTAGTCGAGCGGCGGGATCTCACGGTTCTCCTTCGGCGACAGGCCCTTCAGCCACGCCTTTCGCGCATGCACGATGTAGGTCTCGCAGCCGGCTTCGGCGACCGTATCGATGATGCGGTCGTAATCCGCCTCGC
>JANOJW010000233.1:0-7390 GCA_031418955.1 Hyphomicrobiales bacterium
TCTACACCTGCGGCGCTCTGCGTCATGGCGAGCGGATCATTCTGCCGTACGCGGTGTCGGACACCTTCTCGAACTTTGCGACAATCAAGATTCCAGCGCTTCTGCGCGCCCTGGAGGGTTGAGCACGGCGATGCGCGTCACGCGTCCGGCAGCGGGATCAGCCCGTAGGGTGCAATAGCGAAGCGTATTGCACCGCCGCGATCGCCGACGGAGCAATACGACCGAGTACAGGACGGCCTGTTGCACCCGACGCTCATTCGCTCATTCCCGACGTCAGAGCGTCCAACGCGTCAGCTTCAGCGTGTTGCGCAACATGCCGACGCGGCTCTCCAGATCCAATTTCCGCAACAGGCCCGTCTGCGTATCGATATGCCCGAGCACGGAGGCTGCGTTGGCGGCGGCGGCAATGGCTGCATCCTCCGCCCCGAGGCCTTCGGCAATGCCCGCCGCAAACGTCGAATTGAAGGCATCGCCGGCGCCGGCCGTGCCCGCCACCCTCACCACGGGCGCTGGGCAATGCACGACGCCCGTCGGCGCGCTGACATAGGCGCCGTCGCGGCCGTCCGTCACCACGACCCACCTCGGCCCGAGTTTGTGCAGGCCGGTGAAGAAGCCGGCGAGTGACAGCTCGAAACCACCCGCGACAAGTCCGCGCCGCGCGAGGTCGGGCATCGCGTCGGCGGGCGCAAGCTCGAGCGCACGTCCGCCCTCGCCGGCTTGCGCCATGAGCCAGGGCACGAGCGCGCCGGCTTCGTGGCGATTGAGAGCGAGGATGTCGATCTTGCCGATCACGTCCCGGAACGGACCCTGGCGTGCGGATAGCTGGCGGATTCCCGGGTTGGTCGCGACGAGCGCACCGGCGGCCTTGGCCCGTTCGACGATCTGCGGGAAGCAATCCGCCGACTCGTTGGAGAGGCTCGACACATTGACGAGATCGGCTGCGAAAGCGTCCGGCTTGAGGTCTTTCGGCTCGAGCAGCGTATTGGCTCCGCGGAAGGTGAAGATCGCGGCATTGCGATCATGTGCGGAGACGAGCACCGAGGCGCCGGTCGGCTTTCGGGCATCGCGCAGCGCATAGCGCGTCGAGACGCCCTCTTCGGCCAGTCGCGACAAGATGGTCTCGGCGCGGGCATCCTGGCCGAGCTTGATCAGGCTAGCGACATCGTGGCCGAGCCGCGCCAGGGCGACGGCCGCATTGACCGCTCCGCCGCCGCAATGGATCGAGATGTCCTCGGCCTCGCTCTTGCGGCCCTCCTCGAGCAGCAGGAACGAGGTGTCGGCGTTGCGCATCGTCATGCGCTCGACGCGCTCGTTGGCGATCACGGCGATGGTGTCGATCATCGCGCCGCCGACAGTCAGGGCTTTCATGTGCGCTCCGGCGTCTGGCCAAGAGCCGGGCGATTGATCGCGGCAATAACTATCGCGCCCGGCTCGACGAGGGGTTCATGCTGAAACGTCACGGCGATTGGCCGGCTGCCATTGCGGCAATCGAGGACGGTGTGGCGCGCGCGGGCGCTCGATGCCGAAGTTGGTCGCGATCCGAGGCTTCATTGAAGCATTCGTCCGCACCTAGCGCTTCGCGTCGGCCATCGACCGTCTGATTTCGGACTGATGCAAACGGAAAGCCGTCGGGATGGCTGTGCAATCTTGCTTGGCTTGTGGCGGTTTTCACGACTCGCCGACGACGATGACGCACATGCGCCGGGGGCCGTGAGCGCCCATCACGAGGCGGCCGCCGATGTCGCCGGTGCGCGAGGGGCCCGAGATCAGGTTCAGCGTGCGCGGCATGACGCCCCGTCCGAGTTTTCCGCGCACGGCGTCGAACGCCGCTTCGTAGCTGCCGGTGATGTCCTTGGCGCGCACAACGACGACGTGCGTCTCCGGCAGATAGTTCACCGTCACCGGGTTGTCGGGCCCGGAAGCCATCACGAGCGTGCCGGTTTCCGCGACGCCCGCGACCGCGTGACTGAGGCCGACCTCGTCGGCGGGCGTTGCACGGCCCCGCTCGAGCGTCAGCGTCGGCTCCTTCGACCATGGCAGGGCGGCAAGGCGCGCGTCCTCGCCCATGCGCACGCGCATCGGCAGGTTGGTCGATCGCAGATAGCCGGCAATGGCGGCCGGGATCTCGGCCTCGTTCTTGACAGCGAGCACGGTCGCGGATTGGCCCGTCAGATGCTCGCCAAACAGCGCGACGAGCCCGGCGCGGTCCTTCTTCGCGCGCTCGGGGATGAGGTGTGGCGTCTGGCCGGCGAGCCGCGTCTCGACCGAGGCCCGGCGCGCCGAGACGGTGCCGCCGTCGCTGATGCCGGTGCGGATCTTGTCGAACATGGCCGCGCGTCGGCTTGCGTTGTCGCTTGGTCGCTCGCTCATCGCGGCACTCCCGCCTTCGACTCCGCCCACAACTGTTGAAACGTGCGGCCCTGCGGCGCCGGCATGTCGCGATGGCGCGTCCACCCGCCCACGAACGGCAGCCAGCGGAACGCGCCTTTTGCACGACCCACGCTCCCCATCGCCGCGATGCCGAGGCGTGCGCCGAGATGATAGAGCCGCGGCCGTCGCGCGAGGAAGCCCCAAATCTTGAGGCCTGCGCGTGCCGCCTTCGTGCCGCCGCCGCCCGCGAACTCCAAGGTGCGCCAGTCGCGCATCAGCTTGGGCAGCGGGATCTTCATCGGGCACACGCTCTCGCACTTGCCGCAGAACGTCGAGGCGTTGGGCAGGTGTCCTGCCTCTTTCAGGCCGATCAACGCCGGGTTGATCACCGCCCCGATCGGCCCCGGATAGACCCAGCCGTAGGCGTGTCCGCCGACCGCGTTGTAGACCGGGCAGTGGTTCATGCATGCGGCGCACCGGATGCAACGGAGCGCCTCGCGAAACGGCGTGCCGAGCAGCGCCGAGCGGCCGTTGTCGAGCACGACGACGTGATACTGCTCGGGCCCGTCCGGATCTCCCTGCCGCCGCGGCCCCGTCGAGAACGTGGTGTAGGTCGAGATCTCCTGCCCGGTCGCCGAGCGCGCCAGCAGCCGCACGATGGTCGAGACGTCCTCGAGCGTCGGCACGACCTTCTCGATCGAGGCGATCACGATGTGCACCTTGGCGAGCGACTGCGTGAGATCGCCGTTACCCTCATTGGTGACGATCACCGAGGAGCCGGTCTCCGCGATCAGGAAATTCGCGCCGGTGATGCCGACGTCGGCTGCGATGAACTTCTCGCGCAGGATCTGGCGCGCCTCGTTGACGAGTTGCGCGGGCTCGACCAGCACACGGTCCTTCGGCAGATGCGTGTGGAGGCGGCGGAAATCGGCTTCCACCATGTCCTGCGTCAGGTGGATCGCCGGCGCGATGATGTGGCTCGGTGTTTCCTTTCTGATTTGCACGAGATATTCGCCAAGGTCGGTCTCCACGACCTCCATGCCGGCCGCCTGGAGGTGCGCATTGAGGCCCACCTCCTCCGAGATCATCGACTTGCCCTTGGTGACCATCTTCGCGTTGGCGCTTTGGCAAATGCCAAGGATGATCTCGCGGGCGTCGGCAGCCGTCGGCGCCCAGTGCACGTTGGCGCCGGCCGCTGTCGCCTTCTTTTCCCAGGCCTCGAGGTAGAGATCGAGGTTGGCTAACGTGTGGTTCTTGATGTCCCGCCCGATCTCGCGCAGCGCCTCGAACTCGGGGAGCTTCGCGCGCGCCGCCGTCCGCTGCGCCACGAGCCCGCCGGGGAGACCTGAGAGCGCGCGCTGCAACTGCTTGTCGGCCAGTGCTTGCCTTGCGTTCGCCTTGAAGGCGTGGGCGGTGACGTCCATGCGGGGTGTCCGGGCAGAGAGTGAGCGAAACGTCCCCGGCACCTAACAGGTTTGGCCGCATGGGCCAAGGTGGCGAAGTCGTTGCCAGACTTCGAATTGACGCCGTGGCACTCCGGCGGCGCATCAATGTTAAGCCTAACGCTGCACTGCATTTGACAGCGTCACGCTGCTTCGGCATCTTTTGGCTAGGCTGCGCAAGGTGGGCCTATCGACGAGTTGCCGGTCCTGAAAGCCGGCACGATGGCTCTGTACCCGCTTGGCAAAGTGCGCGCGGCGGCCCCACTATGGCGACGTCAGTTCCGACGCCGGAGGCCGCAAGCACATGTCCGCCCCAACGAAGCCCGTCCGCCTGGTGCAGGTATCGGACACGCACCTCTCGCGCGAACGGGGGCACTTCCTGCCGAACTTCCGCGTGTTCCAGAGGCTGATGGCGGCAGCACCTCCCGACCTTATCGTCAATTCAGGAGATCTCTCGCTCAATGGCTCCGACGTCGAGGCGGATCTCGTCTTCGCGCGCGCCGAGCACGACAAGCTCGCCGCCCCCTGGGTGGCGATCCCCGGCAATCACGACATCGGCGAGGCGCCACCGTTCGCGCGCCTGAAGCACCCGCTGACGCCCGAGCGGATACAGCGCTTCGAGCGCATCGTCGGCCCGCGCTGGTGGCGCCGCGAGATCGGCGGCTGGCTCATCGTTGGGCTCGACAGCTCGCTGCTGGGCAGCGCGCTTCCCGACGAAACACAGCAGATGGCGTTTCTGAAGGATGCGTTGGCGTCCCGCCGTGACACGCGAAAACTCGTGTTCATTCACATGCCGCCCTACGAGGACAATCCCGACGATGCTGCGTTCACGACCATGAGCGTTCCGCATCCCGCGCGTCTCGGCCTGCTCGAGGCCTGCGCGACGGGCGGCGTGCGCGCCATCGCTTGCGCGCATCTGCATGTGCATCGCGTCGTCTCGCATCGCGGCATGCAGATCGTGTGGGCGCCGACGACGGCATTCGTCAACATCGCGCGCCACATCAAGACCGGCTACGGCTTCCCGCGGGCGGGCTACATCGAATGGACGCTCGACGGCGCGGCGCTCTCGTTCAAGCTCATCGAGCCGCCGGAAATGATCACCCAGGATGTCGGCCGCTGGAACGACGTGCACGGCTCCACCATCACGATGCCGCTGTTGCCGCCCGTCAGCTGATCTTGACCCTGTCGCCCCACTCGAGGAGCACGCCATGCCCGCAAAATCCGAGACGATCGTCGCCCGCACTCGCGCTACGCTCGACCTGATCGAGACCGAGAACACGGCCCTGAAGGCGTTCATTGCGGTCACCCGCGATACCGCACTCAGCGAGGCCGCACTCGCCGACGCGCGTACGGCCGCCGGCGACACCAGGCGGCCACTGCATGGGATGCCGATCGCCGTGAAGGACATCATCGACGTCGCCGGCATCGTGACGGGATGCGGTTCGCTGACCACGAAGGGTGCGGCGCCCGCCATCGCCGACGCGCCCGTGGTCGAGCGGTTGCGTGCCGCTGGCGCCATCGTCGTCGGCAAGACGCATACGGTGGAGTATGCCTTCGGCGGTTACGGCACCAACGTCACCGTCGGTACGCCGTGGAACCCGTGGGACCGAAAGGAGCATCGCATTCCGGGCGGCTCGTCGTCGGGCACCGGCTCGGCCGTCGGCGCGCACCTGGTGCCGGCGGGCCTTGGCACAGATACTGGCGGCTCGGTGCGCATTCCAGCCGCGCTGTGCGGTTGCGTCGGCTTGAAGACCTCGATCGGCCGGATCGCCCGCAGCAGCGTGGCGCCACTGTCGCAGACGCTCGATTCGATTGGTCCCCTTGCGGTCGATGTGACCACGGCAGCACGGATGTTTGTGGCCATGCAGGGCCCCGATGCAGGCGATCCCTCGACGTCGGGCATCGCGCCGGTCGATCCGTTCCCCGATCTCGAGACGGGCATCAAGGGGATGCGCTTTGGCCGCCTGTCGGATGCGGCACTCCCGCTCGCCAGCGAGGAGGCGAAGGCCGATTTCGCGGCGACCTTGAAGATGCTCGCCGATCTCGGCGCCCGCATCGAGCCGGTGGAGTTGCCCGAAAGCCTCGACGCCTACGGCAATCTGTGCGGACACATCATCGCGCCCGAGGCCTACGCCAACTGGAAGCCGCACGCCGACAACGAGCGCTCAGGCCTCGCTGCCCCGATCCGCGCGCGCATGCTGGCCGGCCGAGCGCTCGGCGTCTCCGACTATATCAACGGCATCGCTGCCCAGAACCGCGCCATCGCTGGGTTCGCACGCACGTTCGACCGGCTCGACGCGATCCTGCTGCCGACCATCCCTTATCCGGCGATCCCCGTCGCGCAGGTCGACGAGACGCGCTCACCGATGGCCGCCCACACGCGCTGGGTGAACTACCTGAACCTCGCTGCGCTGGCGATCCCGACGACGCTTGCAAAATCCGGCCTGCCGTTGAGCCTGCAGATCGTCGTACGCCGCTTCGACGACGCGCTGGCGCTGCGCATCGGGCGAGCCTTCGAGCAGGCCCGCGGCGCCTTCCCGAGGCCGAAGGGGTGAGTTCTTCCGTCCTGGACACAACCATCGCAACCTGTTGCGATAAGACTGCCATTCCAAAATCGAAAGGCCCCGCCATGATCATCGACTCCCAGGTGCATTGCTACGAGGCGAACACACCGAAGCGGCCGTGGATCAGCGTACCGAACTGGCCGGCCTCTGCGACGGGCGACGAGATGGTCGCGGCGATGGACAAGGTCGGCGTCGATGGCGCCATCTATATCGCCGCGTTCTCCATGTACGGCTACGATGCGAGCTACGCTGTCGACGTCGGGCGCGACCACGGCAACCGGCTGGCGCTGGTCAAGCCGGTCGATCCCAAGGATCCAGCGGTCGAAGACGTGATCGCCGAATGGAAGCGCACACCCGGAACCGTCGGCATCCGAATCCTGCTGCGCCGGGAGGCCGACCTGCCGCCCGATGATCCCGGCATTGCCCGCATCGCGCGCGCCGCCGTGAAACACGACTTTCCCGTCAACATGCTGTTCTGGGGCAACGTCGAGGCAGGCGCCGCCGTCATCGACCGCTACCCGGATGTGCGTTTCATCGTCGACCACCTCGCGATCCAACAGCCGCACGCCCCGCCGGCGCCCGCCGAGCCGTGGGCCGACCTGCCGAAGGTGCTGGCGCTGGCCAAGCGCCCGAACGCGGTGATCAAGGTCAGCGGCGCCTGCACGCTGTCGAAACAGCCCTATCCGTTCCCCGACATCTGGGATCCGCTCGCCCGCGTGTTCGACGCCTGGGGGATGGACCGCTGCCTGTGGGGCACGGACTGGACGCGCGCCTTCGCCGTGGTCAACTACGAGCAGGCGGTGGAGCCGTTCCGTCTCACCGATCGCCTCAGCGCCAGCGACCGCGCCATGCTGATGGGCGGCGCCTGCGCCAAGGCCTACCGCTGGTCGCCGAGCAAAGGCTAGAGGTTTGGCGACGCATGGGCGCTGGGCCGATGCGTCGCCGACTTGTCGATGCCGTGCCTGGATCAGGCCTCGACGCGCGCGGTGGCGTAGCCCGACAGGACCACGTCGC
>JANOJW010000234.1:0-4307 GCA_031418955.1 Hyphomicrobiales bacterium
CGCCAAGGCGCGAACCTGGCCAGCCTGAGCCTGCTTGACGATCGAGCCGACGTTGTCGAACGACACATCGACGTTGCCGGCGAGCGTCTCCTTCAACTGCGCGGCGCCGCCCTCGAGATGGACGAGACGGAACGTAACCCCAGGAGCCGCCTCCTCGACCATCAGAATCGCCAGATGGTCGTCAGAGAGGATGCCGGTCGTGGCCGCCCTCAGCTTGCCGGGCTCCTTCTTCGCCGCGTCGACGAGATCCTTCATGGACTTGAACGGACTGTCGGCCTTGACCCAGATCACGCCAGGGTCGAGCACCTGATTGATGATCGGCGTGAAACTCTTGGTGTCGAAGATCGCTTGCCGGTCCTTGTCCAGGATCACCGTATTGAAGCCCGGCAGGTTGATGAAGCCGATGTAGTAGCCGTCGGGCTTCTGGCGCGACAGCTCGGTCCAGCCGACCTGACCGCCGGCGCCGCCCTTGTTGATGACGACCATCGGCTGGCCCATCGCCTTCTCGGCGATCGCGGCGACGATGCGCGCGCCGATGTCGGTCGATCCGCCCGGTGGATAGGCGACCATCAGCTGCACGGGCTTGGATGGAAACTTGTCTTGCGCGGCTGCCGGGGCGGCAAGCGCCAGGACGGCGAGTGCCGCCGCTGCTATGGTCGTCTTCATCGGTGTCGTTCTCCCTTTCGTGGAAACAAGATATCGTCACTGCGGACGCTTCTTCGCCCATTCCGTGTACTTCTTGGCCTGCTCGTGCGCCGCGAGCCAGTAGGCCGTGGTCTCGGCCGCCGACATCGGCTTCACGGCGATGCCGGTGTCGTCCATGCGCTTCAGGTGGTCGGCGTTGGCCATCGCCTTGGTCAGCACCTCCTCGAGCTTTTTGATGATCGCCGCCGGCGTGCCCTTGGGCGCGGCGATCGCACGCGTCGATGACGAGATGATGGTCGGGAAGCCGAGCTCGGCCGTGGTCGGCACGTCCGGCATGAACTTGGAGCGCATCTTGTCGGTGACCGCGAGCACGCGCACCTGCCCGGCGCGCAACGGTTTCACGACGCTGCCGACGTTGTCGAAGGACACGTCGACGTTGCCGCCGAGCGTCTCCTTGAGTTGCACCGCCGCGCCGTCGAGATGCACCAGGCGGAACTTGGCGCCGGTCGCCTCCTCGGTGATCAGGATGTTGAGGTGATCGTCGGACAGGATGCCCGTCGTCGAGGCGCGCATTGTACTGGGCGCAGCCTTCGCCGCGGCGAAGAGATCCTTCAGCGACTTGTGCGGGCTCTCCGCGCGGACCCAGATGACGCCCGGATCGAGCACGTGATTGACGATGAATTCGAACGACTTCTCGTTGAAGATCGCCTGCCGCTCGGGATCCGCGATGACGGTGTTGGTGCCGGGCATGATGACGAAACCGATGGTGTAGCCGTCGGGCTTGGAGCGCACGAGCTCGGTCCAGCCGACCTGTCCACCGGCGCCGACCTTGTTCACGATCACGATCGGCTGGCCGATGTCCTTCTCAGCGACGGCGGCCAGAACGCGGGCGGCGACATCGGTCGGGCCGCCGGCTGGCGCCATCACGATCAGGTTGATGGGCCGGTCGGGAAACGTCTGGGCCCCGGCTGGCCAGATCATCATCGTGAATAGTCCGAGCGCCAGTGTTCCGAGTGCCAGAGTTAAGCGTCGCATGGGCCTTGTCTCCGGTTGCTTACCAGAAGTGCCGCGCAATCAGTCGATGTCGGGTCAGTCGCCTTTTGCTTCGCGGATTTCTTTCGGCGCCAACTGCAGCGCCGCCACCACCAGGATGACGACGGCCACGATCAGCAGGAACAGCGTAATCGGTCGTGTGACGAAGATCGAGAAGTCGCCGGCCGACATCTCGAGCGAGGTGCGTAGCGATTTTTCGAGCATCGGTCCCAGGATGATGCCCAGCACCAAAGGTGCGACCGGGAACTCGAGCTTTTTCAAGAGATAGCCGATCACGCCGAACACCAGCATATTGACGACGTCGAACACGCTCTGGTTGATCGAGTAGGCGCCGAGGATGCAGAACAGCAGCGTGCCGACGCAGATGTACTGGTAGGGCACCTCGAGGATCTTGGCCCACAGCCCGACCAGCGGCAGGTTCAGGATCAGCAGCAGCACGTTGCCGACGAAGAAGCTCGCGATCACCGCCCAGACCAGCTCGGGTTTCTCCTGAAACAGGAACGGGCCGGGGGTGAGCCCGTTGACGATGAAGGCGCCCATCAGCACGGCGATGGTCGGCGACGAGGGGATGCCGAGGGTGAGCAGCGGCACCATCGAGGCGTTGGCATAGGCGTTGTTGGCAGATTCCGGACCCGCCACGCCCTCGATTGCGCCATTGCCGAAGCTCTCTGGGTTCTTGGTGAGCCGCTTCTCGAGAATGTAGGACATGAACGTCGGGATGATCGCGCCGACGCCGGGGATCAGGCCGAGGAAAAAGCCGATGCCGGTGCCGCGCGCAATCGATGCCCACACCCGGCCCCACTCCTCGGGCTCGGGCAGAAGCTTGGAGAGGTTGGTCCGCACCACCTCGCGCACCGGCTTCTCCGCCGTCGCCAGGATCTCTGCGACGCCGAAGAGGCCCATCACGACGGGGATGAAGCCGACGCCGTCATAGAGATCGGGGACGCCGAAGGTGAAACGGGGCGCGCCGCGCACGGGATCGATGCCGACCATGGCCAGCATCAGACCGACCACGGTCATCAGGATGCCGGCTGTCAACGACTTGCCGGCGAGGCCCGTGACGAGACACAGGCCCACCAGCATCAGCGCGAAGAACTCGGGCGGCCCGAATTTCAAGGCCAGCGCGGACAGCGGCACGGCGACGACCACCAGCATGACGGTCGCAAAGACGCCGCCGACGAAGGAGCCGATCGCAGCGACGCCGAGCGCGGCGCCGCCGCGGCCCTTCTTGGCCATCGCGTGGCCCTCGATGCAGGTGACGACGGACGCAGCCTCCCCCGGCACGTTGAGCAGCACCGACGTAATGGTGCCGCCGTACATGGCGCCGTAGTAGATGGCGCACAGCATGATGATGGCGCCAGTCGGGTCGAGCTTGAAGGTCAGCGGGATCAGAATCGCGGTGCCGGCGGCAGGGCCGACGCCCGGCAGCACGCCCACGAGGGTTCCCAGCACGCAGCCGATCAGCGCGAAGGTGAGGTTCTGCAGCGACAGCGCATCGCCGAAACCGTTGAGCAGGAGCTGGAACGTCGACATGGGGCCTCAGCGCGTGAAGAAGGAGAAGAAGCCCGACACCGCCGACCACAGTGCGATGGCGCCAGTTTCGACCGGCTTCAGCATCCAGTCGTAGGGCCCGACCGGCAACGGCACCTTGAGCCCATAATAGAACACGTAGAACACCCCGAGGCTCGCCGCGAGCGTGAACGGCACGAGGATTTTCAGCGACGGCGCGCCGAGCGCGACGAGCAGCAGACCGGTGAACACGAAGGCCGTGAGGCGGAACCCGAGGGGGTCGAGCATGGCGGCGGCCAGCAACAGCAATCCGATGACGGCCGCGATCCGCAACACCGCGCCGTCGTCCGACAGCTCTGGCTTCCGGTTCGGCCAAACCGTCAGACCGGCCGCGACGCCCGCTAGCAGGATGGTCGAGAGCCCGCCGCGCACGATCTCGGAGCCGATGCCGATGGTCTCCAGCAGCGGAAACGTCGGATACTTCCAGCCGGCGATGGCCATGACCAGCAGCCCGCCCAGCGCCTTCACCGTCGTGTCGCGCGAGGGAACGGGATAGGGCCTCACGTCGTCTGACGGCTGGCGCGACACCTCGAGGAACAGCAACCCGCCGAGCGCCAGCGCAATGAGGCTCAACCACATCGGGAAGAAGCCGGGGCCCGGTCCAAGCTTGTCCTGCAGGGGCAGGGGCCTCGAATTGAGCCAGGAGATGCCGAACACCCCGGTGATGAGCGTAAAGCCCGCGAACGCGAGCAAGCACATCGTGGCAATCAGCCAACCGCGCTTCAAGGCGTCACTCCCGATCGGCAGCGCCCGAGGCGCTTTGTGTCTGCTTGCCTTCGACGCTAGCACGCAGCACAAGGCAACGCCAATCGCGTGCTACTTCCGGTTTCCCGGACCGATCGTGCCGTCGGGGCTGGCGGGTCTCGGCCGCAAGCTCCCACTTTCTACCCGACCTTGCGCAGAATCCCTGCACGCTCAATAGATCGGGAAGCGCTCGCACAGGGCCGTCGCCTGCTGCTTGATGCGCATTTCGACCTGCGCGTCGCCCTGGTCGCCGTTCTTCGCCAGGCCGTCGAGCACCTCGACGATCATGCGGCCGA
>JANOJW010000235.1:0-13817 GCA_031418955.1 Hyphomicrobiales bacterium
GTTCCCGAGGCCGAGGGCCGCAATCTGCCCGGCGAGCAGATAGGCGCCGAACACCTGATTGAAGGCCCCGAGAGTGGCGGCGCCCCACACCCAGCCGACGATCACGTGCAACAGGATACCGGAGCATCCAAGCACGACGTAGGCGGCGAGGTTGGCTGCAACGCCTTCACCTCGAACGACGGCGAGCCAGCCTGCCAGATAGCCCTTCATTGCATCGCCGCTCACGCCATCGACCAAAGCACTCCCCACGTCGGCATCGGGACCGTCGGGATATAACTGGACTTGCTAGCTGCTGTGCGGCATCGAGACAAGCGAGCGAAGAGCGACGAATGCCATCGGGGCCTCTGCGATCATGAGCGGGAGCCGGGACGCGGCGAGATTGGGGGCAGCTGCATGCGTGGGTTGGATCGAGGAATCGCATTGGCCGGCGGCCTCAGCGACATTCGCTCGAGGCTCACCGCCGAGCACCTCGTCATTGTCGCGCTGCTCGTCTTCTACGCCCACGCCGGCCTGACCGAGCACTGGATCTTTCCCGGGCCCAGCGATCCGCTGCAGTACGTGACGCCGGGCATCTGGGGCAGCACCGTCTTCAACGACAGTCCGACGCCATCGACCTCGCTGATCTACTGGGCCTGGATCGACCGCGTCAGCGTGATCATCGGGACGCGGCTGCTCCACCTCGTGACCGGCATGACGCTGTCGCTCGGGCCGGCCTACATCCTGATCGTCAACCTACTCACGATCGCGCTCGCAGCGGCGTGGGCGACCCGCAAGGGTGGGGCGCTGGCGGGCGTGCTGGTTGCGATGCTGCTGGTCACCTCCAATCTGTTCCGCACCTTCGCGACCTACGTCTATGCGGACCAGACGCTGGCGCTGCTGAGCCTCACCGCTTTCGCGATTTACTTCTGGCACGAAGCGGCGCCAACCCACCGGCGGCTCTTCATCGTCGGCATGGTGTGCGTCGCGGCCGTGTTCGCAAAGGGGCTCGGGGTGGCGACGGGCCTGTTCTTCGGCCTGCATATCCTGGCGACCACCCGGCCGTTCCGCGCCGCGCTCGATCGCCTGATCTGGCTCGGCGGCGGGGCGATAGCGGGGCTCGTCGCGGTGTTCGTCGTCTTCACCGTTCTGTTCGGCTTCGGCTCGGTGCGCGCGCTGGCGACAGGATTTCTCTATCAGAACTTCCAGTTGATCGCGGTTGGCACCAATCAAGGCAATCTCGTCAGCTACATCCCCCAGATCTTCGACCGCCTGTTCATCCCGATCCTCGTCGCGCCGTTCATTCTGGCCACCGCCTACCTGCACAAGGTGAGCCGCGTCGCCCTGCTGATGGCGGCCAGCCACTTCGCCGTCCTCACTGCGGTCTATGCCTTCACCACCCGTGGCGGCGCGGCGCATGTGAACTACCTCTATCCGACGCTGCTGTTCGCCGGTATCGGGACCGGGCTCGCCCTGGCGCGCCCGTTCGGTGATGGCGTGGGCGGCGCGCGATCGGTTCCGGTCGCCCTGGCGATTATCGTGGCCCTCATTGTCGGCGCGCTGGTGCGCCGCAGCTATGTCCCGACCGATCCGGCCGGTTGGTTCCAGCCCGGACACGCCTACCGCGGCCCCTTCGCACTGTTCTGGTTCATCCCGATCGGCGCGCTGGCTCTGCTGGTCCTGTTGACGCTGACCCAGGTCCTCTCGCAGCAGGCCGCCGCGGCACGGCGGGCCGCGGCGGCGGTTGCAATTCTCGGCGCGCTCTGGGGTGAGATCCATACCGGTGGCAGCGCCAGGGCCCGCTCCACCGCCGAGAGCGTCTGGCACCACGAGTTCGTCTCCATCTCGACGGCGCTGGACGCGGTACCCGGCGAGAGCTTCAGTGTCTATGTGAAGGCCTGGGAGAAGCAGCCCTGGGATCGCGTGCTCACGACCTACACCGCGTTTCATGGCCGCCACCAGGGTCGGGCCACCGCGCGGACGCCGCTCGAGTTCCAGGAGCGGATCTTCAAGAACCTGATCGCAATCAAGTCCAGTCAGTTGCCGCTGCTCGCGCCGGGCGCACTGGTCCTGACCGATGTTCCAGATGAGCTCTTGAAGATTGGCGCCGTTGAGCACGCACGCGTCCGCTGGAACGACCGGACGTTGATTGTCTTGCAGCTACGCCCTAAAGGTTGAACTTGGTTGTTCGCTTGGTCCGTGGCTTTGGCTGATCCGGCAGCCGCACAGTCGTCGTTGTGCGCCGTCCGGCCTCGCCGCCACGAGATGGACAAGTTATTGTCGACAAACACAAAACGGATTTTCAAGAGCCTTCAAGATTGCCGTGCGAACTGCCGACCGTCGCTCTGGGGCTGGGCAGCCGCTCAACAGCCACTTTTGATCGCCACTGTGGCTTGCGGGTCATTCCTCTCGAGTTGGATACCAACTACTGTCGAGCGACGTGGATGGGACTACGCTAGGTGGGCATTGTAGGTGCTCGTGCACCAGGGGGACGGTTGAACGTGATGCGTTGGCGAAGACCGCACCGGGCCTGTGGAGGCTTGCTGCCGGCTGGACGAAAGTCCGGTCGCGTGGCGCGGTTGCTGTTTGCCTCGCTTGTCACCCTGTCAGCCGTCATCGCGCCCTCGCAAGCGCAGGATCCCAGCACGCTCAGCCAAATCGGCGGCGGCGGCAACAAGGGCAGCTTCCCGGTGCAGCAGGGCGGCCCGCTCGGTGGGCCTTTGGCCAAGATCGAACAGTCGAAACCGCTTTACCTGCAGGGCGACGACATCGTCTACGACACCAAGAACAACCGCGTGATCGCCCGCGGCAACGTCGAGATCTACTACAACGACTATGCTCTGACCGCCGACCAGGTCACCTACGACCAGGGCGCCAATACGCTCACCGCGCAGGGTAACGTGCAGATCCGCGAGCCCAACGGCAACATCGTGCGCGCCGAGCGCTTCGATGCGACGGCGGATTTCCGCGACGCGTTCATCCAATCGCTGTCGGCGGTGTCGAAGGACGAGACGCGCATCGTCGCTCGCCGCGCCTCCCGCCGGGACGCCAACGTCACCGAGTTCGAGCAGGGCAAGTTCACGCCGTGCAAATCCGACGATGGCAAGCCGCCGTTGTGGTGCATCAGCGCCCAGCGCATCGTGCACGACCAGCAGGCCGCGACCATCACCTATCAGGACGCGCAGTTCGAGATCTTCGGCGTGCCGGTGTTCTACATGCCGTTCTTCTCGCACGCCGATCCTTCGGTGAAGCGGCGCACGGGCTTCCTGCCTCCGGAGTACGCTTCCTCGACGACCCTCGGCTGGTCGGTCGAGGTGCCCTACTATCTGGCGCTCGCCAACAGCTACGATTTCACGTTTCACCCGATGTATACCTCCCGTCACGGCACGCTGTATCAGGGGCACTGGCGGCATCGGGTCGCCATCGGCAACGTCACGGGCATGTACTACGTGAAGCTCGCCGGCATTGCACAGGACGGCGCGACACTCCCAGATGATCTTTCCCTGGAGCGCAAGCAGCTGCTCGAGGGTTGGCGCGGGAGTGCCGAGACACGCGGCGTGTTCTCGCTTGGATCATGGTGGAAGCTCGGATGGGACATCACAGTCGAGTCCGATGACTCGTTCCGTCGCTTTTACAAGCTCGACCACATTTATCAGACGGATCGGGTCAACCAGATCTTCCTGCAGGGATTGTCCTCGCGGAACTATTTCGGCGCGACCCTCTATCACTTTGGCGGTCTGTTGATCGAGGATACGCCGATTTCGGAATCGGTCGTCCATCCGGTCATCGATTATAACTACATCGTCGGCCAGCCGGTGCTGGGTGGCGAGCTGTCGTTCAATGGCAACATTCAGAGCTTGTCGCGCAGCAAGGGCACAGATTCGTCACGCGCTGCGATCGAGGCGCAGTGGCGGCGCAAGGTCATTGATCCGATCGGGCAGGTGTGGACGCCGTTTGCGCAGGTGCGCGGCGACGTCACTCAGCTCACCAACGGGTTCGATCCCTCACTGACCTTCACCGGTACAGCGGCGGCGATCCCCGAGGACACCATTACGCGGGCCATGGCGGCTGTCGGAATCACCTATTCTTACCCGTTCGTGGCCCACACCCAGCAGGCTTCGCACGTCGTGGAGCCGATCGCGCAGGTGGTGGTTCGGCCGGCTCACGTCTCGCAGCGGCGCCTGCCCGACGAGGATGCCAAGAGCCTCTACTGGGACGATACGCTGCTGTTCGACATCGACAAGTTCTCCGGCTGGGATCGGATCGAAACGGGCACGCGGGCCAACGTCGGCCTGCAATACACGTTCCAGCACAAGAGCGGGCCCTACGCGCGCCTGATTGCCGGCCAGAGTTTCCATCTGGGCGGCGAGAATGCGTTCACCTCGCCGGGCTACGTCCCCTCGAGCACAGTGGCGCCGCTGACCTGCAACCCGGCGATCCCGTCGGAGCGCTGCATCCCGAACTATTCGCCGCTGAGTGGGCTCGACACCAATCGGTCGGACTACGTGCTCGGCGCGTACATCGCGCCGGTGCAGGCGTTCCGCCTCGTGGCGCAGTCGCGCTTCGACGAAGAGGAGCTGTCGCTGCGGCGCGCCGACGTGTTCGCGGCGCTGGCGCTAGGACCGCTCGGCCTCAACGCACAGTACTCCTATACTCGCGACAATCCGACGCTCGGTTTCGTCGACAGCCAGCAAGATCTGACAGTCGCAGCCACGCTCCGCCTCACCGACCGCTGGTCGCTCGCGGCGGCCATGCGCTACGATCTCGACGCCAAGTTCCGCCTGCACGACAGCTTGCAGGTGAAGTACTCCGACGAGTGTTTCGTGCTGACCGCGACGGTGGCCGAAAACTTCATCAACAATCCCGGTCAGGATATCCGTCCCGATCGCACGGTCATGCTGCGCTTCGAGTTCAAGCACCTGGGAGAGTTCAAGTACAAGTCTGACACGCTGACGACGTATTTCGGCGAAATGCAGCCCGTGAAATAATCGATCGTTGGTCCGCGAGCGACAACCTTTCGGCAGTCGCCTGTAAACGCTCCAACCCGTCGGCAGGCTGCGTGACGCCATCGGCGTCGAGGCGTGCCCTATCAGAAGATCATGAAGTCGTCGGTGAATAAGCTTGGGGACGCCGATGCCGTCACCGTGAAGGTGATCGCGCGGGTGTTGTCGCTCTCGTTGCTCTCGACGATGTAGTTCTCGTGAGCGTCCTCTTTGACGTAGAGGGTATGCGTGCCGACGGCGAGGCCGGCTGTGTTGATGCTGCCGGTGAGCGTCGAGGAAGCCCCGGCGGCGAGCGAGCCGAGGTGACCCCACTGGTGAACCGCGGTGTCGACATGCTGATCGACGCTGATGCCGGTGTAGTGGGCGCCAGCACCCACGAGGCCGGTGTTGGACACGACGTAAGCGAAGTCGAGCGCCTGGCCCTTGACGACGCTGGCTGAGGCCGGCGTGATGCTCGATACGACGAGGTTGGCCCGCGGCGCATCCGTCACCGTGAAGGTGATCGCGCGGGTGTTGTCGCTCTCGTTGTTCTCGACGATGGCATTGCCGAAATAGTCCGCCATCACGTACAGCGTATGCGTGCCAGCGGACAGGTTCGTCGTATCAATCATGCTCGATAAGTTCAGCGTGCCACCAGCAGCAAGTGAATTGACGGTGTTATAAGCATCGTATGCGGTTGCCAGAACCGGTCCATCTACTCTTATGCCGGCGTAATGCAGGCCTGCACTCGCTTGACCAGTGTTGGCAACCATATAGGAGAAATTCAGTCGGGCACCCTGCATCACCGACGTCGCGGTGAGCGTGATGCTGCTGATCTCAAGGTCCGGACGAGGAGGCGTCGGCGTTGTCGGCGTGGATTGAATGGCTTCGAAGCCGTGGGCGGCAAGGCCGAAGGTCGTTGGCAGAGAGCCCGACGATACGATCAGGATGTCGTGGCCAGCGCCGCCCTGCACATTGGCCAGATCATCGAGCGGATCCCAGTAGACGATGTCGTCACCGTCGCCGCCGAACAAGCGGTCGAAGCCAGCGCCGCCGATCAGTGTATCGTTGCCACCGCCGCCGTTGAGGACGTCATTGCCGTTGCCGCCCTCGAGCCGGTTGCTTGCCGCATTGCCGTTGATCGTGTCGACGCCGCTGCCA
This sequence comes from Hyphomicrobiales bacterium, assembly GCA_031418955.1. Lineage (GTDB taxonomy): Bacteria > Pseudomonadota > Alphaproteobacteria > Rhizobiales > Hyphomicrobiaceae. The sequence continues at coordinate 6,120 of JANOJW010000235.1, forward strand.
CCCTTGGCATTCTCGACAACCGTGCCGCGCGCGATCGAGATGTTGTTGGAGAAGCCGCCGATCGAGGAGAAGCTCTCGGCCGCCAGATTGATCGTCTGGGCATTCGAGTAGCCCGACGCATCGAGCGTGTCTGTGCCGCCGTTGTCGTAGATCGTGAGGGCAGGAGCGCCGCTCGTATAGGTGGAGAACGAGAAGATTGAGCCGGCGTTGGAGTTGTGGCCGTAGACCGTGTCGCCGGTTCGCGTGCCTGGGCCCGCGCCATACAGGTTCTGAATGGCGACGATATCGGCGATCTGCGGCGACATCACAAAGCGGCTCGAACCGAGCCCGGCCTCGGACTGGTCGAAGTAGGACATGATCGTGTACGCCCAGGAATCGTTGGCGTAGTGGTTGTCGACGCCCCAGGTGGCGCTGCCGTTGTAGTTGCCGGCATGGCCGAGACCCAGCGCGTGGCCGATCTCGTGGATGTAGGTCTGCAGCGAATAGCTGTAGATGCCGGTGCCGTAGGCGCTGAGCCAATCGATGCCGACGTTGACGGTCGAGGAGATGATCGTCGAGCCGCTCGTCGAGAAGCCCGCATAGGCGCCGCTGTTGGCGTCATCGAAGGTGATCTGCGCGCTGGTCGTCACTTCCTGGAACGACAGGCCGCACACGCTGTCCCACAACTGCAGGGCATGCCGAGCGAGCGCCGCGCCGGCGGCAGTCAAGCCCGTGACATTGTAGGTGATGACATTGTCGGCGTCGGCGAAGGCGCGCTGCGAGCCCCCCCAGTAACCTCTTGTGAGCTGCGTCGCGATCTGGTCGAGCGTGTAGGTCGGCAATGCAGCCGCCGTCGTCTGCGCTGGCGGTGCACCGTCCTGCGCCAGCACGTCCCTGACGGCACAATATTCGCACATGGGCCCACTCCATACACACCCGTTGCGGCTCCGCCCTTAGTGGACGAAACTGCTTAAACAAATCTCGGATGCGAGGGGACTTGGATCGTTTCTGTACGGAAATTGGGTTGTCACGGTGACCGCCGCGTTAGCGGCTGCCCCGCAGCGGCAAGGCACGTCCCGAAACGGGTCACGCCGTAACGCTCGTCGATCGGCCGTGCGGCAACGCCAGCCAAGTCCGGCATGTTACAAAGCGCCTAGATGAGGTGGCGTGCGCGGGCGTTGGTGGGCTGCCCTGCGGCTTGTCGGCACTTGTCCTGGCACAATCTACGGCGTGTATAGTCGCAACGGTTTGCGCCAAACAACGTGATCATCCAACACATCTAGGCTCATGCGCATGGCTCATACAGGGTTGGGGTCGCGCCTGAGGGAAAAGCCCTTTCAAGTTGCGTTGCTCTGTGGCGTCATGGGGGCGGCGTTCTACCTGCAGCCGACGCTCGCGTTCCGCGGCCACGAGATCAGGCTCAGTGTCAGCGATGTAGTGCTTGTGGCCTTGCTGCTGGCTGTGGCGCCTAATTGGCGCGGAATCGGATCGCAGATCCCGGCCGCTGGATGGCTTGCAGTCGGAACTGCGGCGACGGTCGCCACGCTCGGCTTCGCAAGAGGTATTGCGGCGGAAGGCGTGATGCCCTGGGCACTCGCCAAATTTGCCGGTGTCTTTGTGCTCGTTGCCTATCTTTTCGCCGGCTGGGTCTGCGCCCGGCTCGGGCGTGAGGGCGCCATCCGCTCATTCGTGCTGTGCCTGATCGGCACGGGAGCTGCAGCTCTCTCCTACCAAATCGTTGCTGGCCTCGCGCGTCATGCTCTGAGCTTGCCCCGACCGCTCTTCGAGCAGCGTCTCGAGGCGCCGATCTACAATGCCAATGCACTGGCGCTGGTGATTATTCTGACGATGATACTGCTCGTCCTCTTTGCGGACGAGGTTGAACATTTCAGCAGCAAGCGCGCAAGGTTCTGCGTCGGCGGGCTGCTTGTCGTCGCGCTACTGCTCACTGGCTCTGTGTCGGGCTGGCTGGCCGCGATCCTATGTGCCGCCGTCCTGGCTGCAACCGGAGAGATCCGAGTGCATCGCGTGCCGTTGGCTCTGGCTGGTTGTCTGGCGCTGTTGCTGGTGGCCGGGTACACGACCAACCGCCTGCCCTATTGGCTGAATGACGCGTTCGGCCGGGTGGCGCAAAGTGTGCGACTGCTGCCGTTCCACGAATTCGTGGATCATCCAACGGCAGCCGAGTGCCACGCCAAGGCTCACGCGAAGAACATGCCAGCCACCGTGTCGAGCCGCGTACGGCTCAACTGTCTGGCGGGTCTCAAATGGAGGAGCGCACCAATCCTCGGAGTAGGGCTCGGCGGCTTTCTCGCATCTCTTCAGCGAGAGCCCGAAAGTGGTGATATCGCCGTTGTCCACAGCACGCCGCTGTGGCTTGCCGCCGAGTTCGGATTGGCCGGCCTCGGATTGTTCATCGCCATGATCGCGTTCATCGCTTGCCGACTCATCATTCGCGCTCGGCGCGGGACCGGAGGCGGGCGCGACACGGCTGCGCGCTTCGCACTCGCCGTGGTCATTCTCATGCTCGGCTGGCAGACGATGTCGCTTGCGAACGAACTCACCTACCAGCGCGTCGTATGGTTTGCGATCGGCCTCGCGCTCGCCATACCGGCAGCCGGTGGGGCGCAAGAACGAGCAAATTCGAACGCCGCCTCGGGTATCGGTCGCGCGCCCTGGCACCGTGCTCGCCGGTCTGTCCTCGCTGTCGTGCACCGTTCGCGTGGCCATCGCGGCACCCTGCTAGCCCCGGATCTGCCGGTGCCGGGTCAATTTTGAGCGACCATGGTCGATTGGGTGTCGTCGTCTACGCACGGGGCCGGCCCAAGTCCGCGGCCGAGCGATTACTGCGCACTCCCATCGGAGCTACGCCCCCAATAGTCGCTCATTCAAGCACGGTCTGACCGCGCCAGCTGCGCCCACCCTCGCCGTCGCTCGGGTTCGAGGGCAGCTTTGAGCCGGTCAGGGCGCGGAGTCATCCGGACCGGTTTCGGGAGTGCCGACCTCGCCGTTTGGTTCGGCCCCGCCGTCGTCGCCAATGCGCTCGACCGAGACCACCTTCTCTTGGCCGTCGGTCTTGAAGATGCGCACGCCCTGGGTGTTGCGGCTGGCGATGCGCACGTCGTCGACCGGGCAGCGGATCAGCTGGCCGCCGTCGGAGACCAGCATGATCTGGTCGCTCGACTCGACCGGGAACGATGCAATCAGATTGCCGTTGCGGTCGTTGACGATCATGGCGGCGATGCCCTTGCCGCCGCGGCCCGAGGTCCGGTACTCGTAGGACGACGTGCGCTTACCGAAGCCTTTCTCGGAGACAGTCAGGATGAACTGCTCGCGGCCGCCGAGTTCGGCGTAGCGCTCGGGCGTCAGCTCGGTTGCACCTTCGGCCGTCTCTTCGGTGTCGGGCGTCGCATCGGCTCCATCTGCCGCTTCGCCAGACTGTGCGCGGCGCAGTGCCGCCGCCTGCTTCAAATAGGCCTGACGTTCGGCCGGTGTCGCTTCGACGTGATGCACGATGGCCATGGAGATCACCACGTCGCCCTCGGCGAGGCGAATGCCACGTACGCCGGTCGAGCTGCGGTTCTTGAACTGGCGCACGTCGGACACGCGGAACCGCATGGCCTGGCCTTGCGCGGTGGTGAGCAGCACATCGTGGGCGGCCGGCGCGCAGATGCTGACGCCAACGATCCGGTCGGGCTCGCCGGGTGCCTCCGGGGCCTCGGCCGCTGCCGTGTCCTTCGCCTCGGACGTGTCTTCCGCAGCGTCCTCGCCTTCGGCGCTTTCGTCGTCGTCGCCGGAGACACCGAGCTTCATGGCGATCTTGCCATTACGGTTGATGTTCTCGAAGTCGGCGAGGCTATTGCGCCGCACGCGGCCAAGCCGCGTCGCAAACATCAATTCGAGGCCGCCCCAAGTGGTCGGGTCCTCGGGCAGCGGCAGGATCGAGGTGATGGTCTCGCCCTGCTGCAGCGGCAGCAGGTTGATCAGCGCCTTGCCGATCGCCTGGGGTGTCGAGGCCGGCAGGCGCCAGACCTTCAGACGGTAGCACATGCCGCGCGAGGAGAAGAACAGCAGCGGCGTATGCGTCGAGGCGACGAACAGCTGCGTGACGACGTCCTCGTCGCGCGTCTGCATGCCTGCTCGGCCCTTGCCGCCGCGCCGCTGCGCCCGGTAGGTCGAGAGCGGCACGCGCTTGATGTAGCCTTTGAGCGAGACGGTGACGACGCAGTCCTCGCGCTGGATCAGGTCCTCGTCCTCGAGGTCGCCCTCGATGTCGAGGATCTCGGTCTGGCGCGGCGTCGCGAACTGCTCCTTGATCTCGGAGAGTTCGGACTTGACGATGTCGACGATGCGCGTGCGCGACGACAGGACGCTCAAGAACTCCTTGATCTCTTCGGCGAGCTTTTTCAGCTCGTCGCCGATCTCTTCGCGGCCAAGGCCGGTGAGGCGCGACAGCGTCAGGGCGAGGATGGCTGTGGCCTGCTCCTCGGACAGGCGATAACTGCCGTCCTCCTTGAGCTGGTGCTTGGGGTCTGCGATCAGCTCGATCAGCGGCGCCATGTCCTTGGCCGGCCAGTCACGCGCCCTCAAGGCCTCCTTTGCGTCGGCAGGTGTCGCCGAGCGGCGGATCAGGCTGACGACCTCGTCGATGTTGGCGACCGCGATGGCGAGGCCGACGACGGTGTGCGCGCGGCTCCGCGTCTTGGTGAGCTGGAACTTGGTGCGCCGCGTCACCACGTCTTCGCGGAAGGCGGTGAACGCGGTGATGATGTCGCGCAGGGTCAGTTGCTCGGGCCGGCCGCCGTTCAAGGCAATCATGTTGGCGCCGAACGAGGTCTGCAGGTCGGTGAAGCGCCAGAGCTGGTTCAGCACCACTTCTGGCATGGCGTCGCGCTTCAGCTCGATGACGATGCGCATGCCTTCGCGGTTGGATTCGTCCCAGATGTCGGAGATGCCCTCCAGCTTCTTGTCGCGCACGTGGTCGGCGATCTTCTCCTGCAGGACCTTTTTGTTCACCTGGTAGGGGATCGCCGTGACGATCAGCGCGGTGCGATCCTTGCGGATCTCCTCGGTGTGCACCCGGGCGCGCATGATGATGGAACCACGACCCTTGTGGTAGGCCGAGAGAATTCCGCCGCGCCCGAGGATCATGCCGCCGGTCGGGAAGTCGGGTCCGGGCACCAGATTGCACAGGTCTTCGATGGTCAACTCGGGATTGTCGAGCATGGCGATGCAGGCGTCGATGATCTCGCCCAAGTTGTGCGGCGGGATGTTGGTTGCCATGCCGACGGCGATGCCGCCGGCGCCGTTGACGAGCAGGTTCGGGAAGGCGGCGGGGAGGACGGCTGGCTCTTTCAGCGTGCCGTCGTAGTTCTCGCGCCAGTTGACGGTATCCTTGTCGAGGTCGTCGAGCAGGTGCTTGGAGATCCGGGCAAGCCGGGACTCTGTATAGCGGTCGGCGGCCGGCGGGTCGCCGTCGACGGAGCCGAAATTGCCCTGACCGTCGATCAGCGGCACGCGCATGGAGAAGTCCTGCGCCATGCGCACGAGTGCGTCATAGATGGCGAGGTTGCCGTGCGGGTGATACTTGCCCATCGCCTCGCCGACGACGCGGGCGCACTTCATGTACTTCTTGTTCCAGTCGAGACCGAGCTCGTGCATGGCAAACAAGATGCGCCGGTGCACAGGCTTCAGGCCGTCGCGCACATCGGGCAGCGCCCGGCTCACGATCACGCTCATGGCGTAATCGAGATAGCTGCGCTTCATCTCGTCGGAGATGGTCACCGGGCGGATGTCGTTGGGGCCTTTCGGGCCGCCGCCGCCGCCGGCCGTCTTGTCGTTGTCGTCTGCCACGATGAAACCTGTGCCATTGAAGCTGCTGCGGTCTTAGCGGAGCCGCGTTGTCCCCGCAACGCTCGCACGGGGAAGCGGGCTCAGTTCGCGGTGGACAGGCCCCGGACTGCTGCGACGCTGCGGGACAATTCGCCTGTGCATGATGGGGCGTTCGGTCACAGAGGGTGTCTTGCTGTGGCCATCGATTGGCGCTATTCCCCCGCGCTCACGGTCGGGATCGACGTGAACCGCCGGTCGGAATGCGTTGTTTTCCTTGAATCACCCGAGCTTCAGAAAGAACCAAACGACATGAACAGGAAAGTCCTCGGACTGATCGCCGCCGGCGCGCTCGCCTTGAGCTTGCCAGCGATCGCGCAGCAGCCCGCCCCTGCCACCAAGCCGGGCACGCCTGCGACACCGCCGGCGGCAGCTCCAACCACGCCGCCGCCCGCGGCATCGACGCCCATCCCGGTCACGCCCGCCAAGGCCGTGCCGATCCCCAAGGGCGTGTTCACGATCGGACAGGCCCAGGGCCAGTTTCTCGCCAAGGACCGCCTGATCGGTTCCAAGGTGCAGAACAAGGACGGACAGATCATCGGCGACATCGAGGACCTGATCATCGGCCCGGGCAACCAGGTCGTCGGCGTCATCATGGGCACCGGCGGCTTCCTCGGCGTCGGCGAGAAGCGCATCGGCGTGCAGTTGGGCGCGCTGCAGATCACCCAGAAGGACGGCCGTCAGGTCGTGTCGCTGCCGCAGGCGTCGAAGGACGTGTTGGCGGCGGTTCCCGCCTACAAGCGCGCCGAGCCGAAGAAGGGCATCATCGACCGCACCAAGGAGAAGGCCAAGGAGCTGACCGACAAGACGGTCGACACCTCCAAGGACGCCGCCAAGGCCGCCAAGGACAAGGCCGCGCCGGTGATCGAGAAAGCGAAGGACGCCGTGAAGCCGGCCGAGAAGCCTGCCGAAAAGAAGTAAGCTTCGGCTGCTGCCTCGTCGCATCTCATTGGAAACCCCGGTGTCTCGCGATGCCGGGGTTTCTTTATCTCGACCGACGGCTCAGCCCTTCGCGGGCGCGTACTTGCCGGAGACCTGCGGGGCCATGGGGGGCAAGCCCTTCTCGGTCCGCTGCAGCCGCGTCTCTTTCTCCCAGACGCGCTTCAGATCATCGCGCACGTTGAATGCGAGGCGCCCCAGGCCCTCGGTTTCGAGCTCGATCTTGTCACCGTCCTGGAAGGCGTGCAGGCCGCGGTGGTTGGTGCCGGTCGCCAGGATATCGCCCGGCTCGAGCGTGTGGATCGCGGTCGCCCACTCGATGCAGCGGGGGATCTTGTGGGCCATGTCGTCGGTGTTGAAGTTCTGTCGGAGCTGCCCGTTGTTCCAGAGCTTGATCTGCAGCTTCTGCGGGTCCTTGATCTCGTCGGCGGTGACGATCCATGGGCCGATCGGCGCAAAGGTGTCCCGCGACTTCATCTGGAAGAACACGTTGTTGGGCGGCGGCAGGCCGCGCGCCGAGCCGTCGATGAAGTTCATGTAGCCGAACACGTATTGCATCGCGTCGGCGGCCTTCACGTTTTTCGCGCGGCGGCCGATGACGATGGCCATTTCCGCCTCGCCCTCGAACACGGCGGCGGGAGCGTCGGGCAATACCATGGTGTCGCCCGGCCCGATGATCGCCGACGGCGACTTGTGGAAGGCATTGATGGGTGCTGGCTCCTTCAGCGTGCCGTCCTCCATGTAGTTGACCGCCATGCAGTCGATGGTGGTGGGCCTGGGCAGCGGCGGGCGAAGCTTCACCTGCGCCAGCGGGATGGGCTTGCCGCTGGCGGCGGCGGCTTCCAGCTTCGCCTTGTGGGCGCCGAAGTTGGCGATGACACCGTTGATGAG
>JANOJW010000236.1:0-2363 GCA_031418955.1 Hyphomicrobiales bacterium
AAGCCGAAACCGTCCGCACCATGAAGCTCGAGCCCTACGGGCAGCCGAGCCCATTCCCGATCGAGCGCGCAGCTCACTAGCCAGCACGCTTTCACCGTACCCCGACACCACCGTCCGTGCCGTCGCCGCCCCGCCGCGACGCGCCCGACCCCACGCCCCGACCCCATGCAAGGAGACCTGCCCGCACCGAGGCCGCCATCGCGCGCGCCCGCACGACTTCGCCTGCCCGAACGCCTGACATCCCCATCCCCACTTCGAGAAAGCCCCTGATGAACCACCCCGACACTCCCTTCGAGACCAAGATCGTCGACGCGACCGACGCGAAGGCGCTGCACGCCGAGCACGTGCGCGACTTCGAGATTTACAAGGAGACCAACGACCGCCGCCTCGACGAGATCGAGCGCCGCGGCGCTGCCGATCCGGTAACGACCGACAAGGTCGAGCGCCTCGACCGCGTGCTCGCCGACACCCAGCGCCGCATCGACGCGCTGACGCTCAAGTCCGCGCGCCCGCATCTCGGCGCCGCCACCAGCACCTCGCGCAGCCACGCCGAGCTGCAGCATAAGTCAGCCTTCGACGGCTATGTGCGGCGCGGCGAGGCGACGGGCCTCCACGGCCTCGAGCAGAAAGCGCTGTCGATCGGCTCTGGCCCAGACGGCGGCTATCTCGTGCCGGCGGAAACCGAGCGCATCGTCAATCAGGCGCTGCGCGCGATCTCGCCGATCCGCGCCATCGCCGGCGTGCAGCAGGTGTCGGGCGCTGTCTACAAGAAGCCGTTCTCGGTCTCGGGTCCCGGCACCGGCTGGGTCGGTGAGACCGCCGTGCGGCCCGAGACCGCGACGCCGACACTCGCCGAGCTGTCTTTCCCCGCGATGGAGCTCTACGCGATGCCGGCGGCGACCACCGCCATCCTCGAGGACTCTGCCGTCAACATCGACGAGTGGATCGCCGACGAGGTGCGCACCGCCTTCGCTGAGCAGGAAGGCACTGCCTTCGTCGTCGGCAATGGCATCAACAAGCCGAAGGGCTTCCTCGACTACCCGAAAGTCGCCAATGCGTCGTGGACCTGGGGCAACATCGGTGTGATCAACACGGGTGCTGCCGGCGCCTTCCCGGCGTCGAACCCGACCGACAAGCTGATCGACCTCGCCTACGCGGTCAAGAGCGGCTATCGCGCCAACGCCCACTTCGTGATGAACCGCGCGACGCAAGCCCAGATCCGCAAGTTCAAGGACGCCGACGGCAACTACATCTGGCAGCCCGCCCAGCGCCCCGGCGACAGCCCCATGCTGCTCGGCCATCCGGTCGCTGAGTCCGAGGACATGCCCGACATCGGCACCGATGCCCACGCCATCGCCTTCGGCGACTTCCGCCGCGGCTACCTCGTCGTCGACCGCGTCGGCATCCGCGTGTTGCGCGATCCCTACTCGTCGAAGCCCTACGTGCTCTTCTACACCACGAAGCGCGTCGGCGGCGGCGTGCAGGACTTCAACGCGATCAAGCTCCTGAAGTTCGCCGTGTAACCCTTCCCCCTCTCCCCGTTGTCTTCACTTCAACGGGGAGAGGGGACGTTCCCCTCCTCCCCTCATCCCCGGTCTCCCAAATGTCCCTCGTCCTCACGAGCGGCCCCGTCCTCGAGCCGGTCAGTCTGGCCGAGGCGAAGGCCCACCTGCGCATCGACCACGCCGCGGACGATGCGCTGCTGCAAAGTCTCATCGTCACTTCGCGGCTTCACGTCGAGGCCGCGCTATCGCTCGCCCTCATCACCCAGAGCTGGTCGTGGATGCTCGACCAGTGGCCGAAGGGACGGATCTTCGCGCTGCCCTTGCGTCCCGTCACCGCGATCGCCCACGTCAAGCTCTGGCGACGCGACGCCACTGCCGAGACACTGGCGCCCGCCGCCTTCTTTCTCGACGGCGCCAACAATCCAGCCCGCCTCGTGCCGATGGCGCCGAGCACCATCGGCGATCCCGAGCGTCCAGCCAACGGCATCGAGATCGCCTTCACGGCGGGCTATGGTCCAGCCGCCGGCGACGTGCCCGCGACCATTCGCCAGGCGCTGCTGCTGCTCATCGCGCACTGGTATGAGCACCGCGAGCCTGTCGAGATCGGCAACGGCATCACCGCCGTGCCGGTGATGGTGTCGGAATTGTTGCATCCCTTCCGGCGGAAGCGTCTGACATGAAGCCAACCATCGGCGCCATGCGCCACCGCGTCGTGCTCGAGGCGGTCAACCGCGCGCCCGACGGCGGCGGTGGCGCCACGCAATCGTGGATCCCCGTCGCCGAGCTTTGGGCCGCAATTGTCCCGTCATCGGGCGACGAGCGGCTCGCTGCCGAGCAACACGCCGGCCGCATTACGCA
>JANOJW010000237.1:0-8031 GCA_031418955.1 Hyphomicrobiales bacterium
GTTTGAGCGGCAGCGAGCGCAGACAAAAGCAGCGCGCCGAGTGCAGCAAGGCACCCGGCGCGGAGGTTTTTCAGGGAAGCTGGAGTCTTCATTGCGTCAGAATCCTAGTCCGCGTCCGCCCTCAATGCCTAGTCACGAACCGGTGTTCCGGGGCTCATGGTTTATGCCGCTTTCGCGAGCCCCCTGAGCACGTAGTGCAGAATTCCGCCATTCCGGAAATACTCGATCTCGTCCAGCGTATCGATCCGAAGCGTTACCGGCACATCTTCGCCCCGCCCGTCCGCGTACGTGATGCGAAGCGTCAACAACTGCCGCGGCTTCAGCCCACCCTCGAGTCCCGGAATGTCGACGAGTTCCGCGCCGGTCAAACCTAGGGTGCGCCAAGACTTGCCGTCTTGAAACTGCAAAGGCAGCACGCCCATGCCGACCAGGTTCGAACGGTGAATGCGCTCGAACGATTGGCAGATCACCGCCTTGACGCCGAGCAGCGCGGTGCCCTTGGCCGCCCAGTCGCGGCTCGAACCGGTGCCGTACTCCTTGCCAGCGAAGATCACGAGCGGGATCCCCTCGGCCTTGTAGGTCATCGCGGCGTCGTAGATCGACTGCTCCCTGCCGGTCGGCACATGGAAGGTGTTGCCCCCCTCCTTGCCGGCCATCATGAGGTTTTTGATGCGGATGTTGGCGAAGGTGCCACGCATCATCACTTCGTGGTTGCCGCGCCGTGCGCCGTACGAGTTGAAGTCGTTCGGGCGCACCTGTCTCTCGATGAGGTAGGTGCCGGCGGGGCCGTCCTTCTTGATCGAGCCGGCCGGCGAGATGTGGTCGGTGGTGATCGAGTCGCCGAACATGCCCAGCACGCGGGCATTGATGACGTCGGAGACGGGCTTGGGCTCCATGGTGATGCCCTCGAAGTAGGGCGGGTTCGACACGTAAGTCGACACCGAGTTCCAGCTGTAGGTGAGGCTGGCGCGCGCCTTGCCCATGCCCTGCCACTTCTCGTCGCCCTTGAAGACGTCGCTGTAGCGGTGAGCGAAGGTATCCGGCGTGACGGTCGCGCGAACGATCTCGGCGATCTCAGCCGTCGACGGCCAGATGTCCCGCAGATACACGTCTTGCCCGTCACTGCCTTTGCCGAGCGGCTCGGTCGTCAGGTCAAGGTTCATGGTGCCGGCGATGCCATAAGCAACGACCAGCGGCGGGGAAGCCAGATAGTTGGCCTTCACCTCGGCATGGACCCGCCCTTCGAAGTTGCGATTTCCCGAGAGCACGGCGGCGGCCACGAGATCGCCGTCGTAGATCGCCTTCGAGACGTGCTCGGGCAACGGGCCGGTATTGCCGATGCAGACCGTGCAGCCGTAGCCGGTCAGGTAGTAGCCCATGGCGTCGAGATCGCCCTGCAGGTTGGCTTTGGCGATGTAGTCGGTCACCACCTGCGAGCCCGGCGCGAAACTGGTCTTCACCCACGGTTTGGTCTTGAGCCCCTTGGCACGAGCATTGCGGGCGACGAGGCCGGCGGCGACCAGCACCGACGGGTTCGACGTGTTGGTGCACGAGGTGATCGCCGCGATCACCACATTGCCGTGGCCGAGCGTGTAGTCCTGGCCGTCGACCTTCACCTGCTTGGCGAGGGTGGCGCCCTTGGCGATGCCGGGCAGCTCCTTCGCGAAGCCAGCCTTCGCGTCCTTCAGCAGCACGCGGTCCTGCGGGCGCTTCGGGCCGGCAAGCGAGGGCTCGACCGTCGAGATGTCGAGCTCGAGGATGTCGGTGTAGACCGGCTCGTGGCCGGCCTCGCGCCACATGCCCTGCGCTTTGGCATAGGCCTCGACCAGCGCCACCCGGTCGGCCTTGCGGCCGGTCGCCTTCAAGTACTTGATGGTGTCGGCATCAACTGGAAAGAAGCCGCAGGTCGCGCCGTACTCGGGCGCCATGTTGGCGATGGTCGCCCGGTCCTCGAGCGAGAGATGGTCGAGGCCATCGCCGAAGTACTCGACAAACTTCTCGACGACGCCGTGCTTCCGGAGAATCTGCGTGCAGGTCAGCACGAGATCGGTCGCCGTAATGCCTTCCTTGAGGCGGCCCTTCAGGCGGAAGCCGATCACTTCCGGGATCACCATGGCGACGGGCTGGCCAAGCATAGCGGCTTCAGCCTCGATGCCGCCGACGCCCCAGCCGAGCACGGCGAGGCCGTTGACCATGGTGGTGTGGCTGTCGGTGCCGACGCAGGTGTCGGGGAAGGCTTGCTCGAGCGGGCCCGCGCCGGGCTTCGTCCACACGGTCTGCGCAAGATACTCGAGGTTGACCTGGTGGCAGATGCCGGTGCCCGGCGGCACCACCTGGAAGTTGTTGAACGCCGAGCCGCCCCAGCGCAGGAACTCGTAGCGCTCCTTGTTGCGCTCGTACTCGATCTCGACGTTCTTCTTGAAGGCGTCGGGCGTGCCGAAATGATCGACCTGCACGGAATGATCGATGACGAGGTCGACCGGCACCAGCGGATTGATCTTGGAGGGGTCGCCGCCCATCTCCTTCATGGCGTCGCGCATGGCGGCGAGATCCACCACGCACGGTACACCAGTGAAATCCTGCAGCAGCACGCGGGCTGGGCGGTAGGCGATTTCCTGCTGCGAGGTTTTGGTCTTCAGCCACGCGACCATGCCGAGGATCTGCGCCTTGGTGACCGAGCGGCCATCCTCGTGGCGGAGCAGGTTCTCGAGCAGAACCTTCAACGAAAACGGCAGCTTGGAGATGCCGGGCAGGCCGTTTTTCTCGGCGTCGGGCAGCGAGAAATACTCGTAGGTCTTAGGTCCGACAGTCAACGTCTTCTTGCACTTGAAGCTGTCGAGCGAGGTGGTTGTAAGGCTCATGCGGGTCGATCTCCTGGCCCGAGGAACGGGCCGGTCCGAGGTGATTGGAACCCGGGCGCGTGAGTGCACGGCGTCGGCGGCGACCCTAGGGCCGGCCTCCGGGCATGACGAGGTCTTATTAGGCCTCCCCATGTCATCCGCCAAGGGGTCTCGGTCGTGTCGATCGTCTCCAGCAAAGCTGGATCGGGTGATTTCCCGGCGAACTTGCTGTACGATGAAAACTGAGAGGAGTCGCTTGGATGATCAAGGATTTGACGGAGGTGCTGGAGAAGGTGCGCTCGCTCCCGGAGGAGCGACAACGATACCTTGTGCGCGTGATTGAAGAGCTCGTAGGCGAGAGCGAGTCTTACAACCAGTTGACGGACGAGGAGCGTCGACTGGTCCAGGAAGGATTGGATGCTGCCGATGCCGGCCGCATCGTACCCGACGCCGAAATGGACGCGTTTTGGAACCGGCATGACCGATGAGGCTCGTTTACACGGAGCCCTCACGCGACGACATTGCTGACATCTATCGCCATAACGCACGCCGAAGCGTGAGGGCTGCGCTCGCGGTGGAGCAGAGGATCAAGGCCGCCTGCCAACGGGGGCCGCCGAATTTCCTAAACTCGCACCCAGAACCGTCTGGCCGGATGTTCACCGTGCGCCGATGCTGCAACATCCCTACACGATCTTCTATCGCATTCGGGACGAGCAGTGGCTGATCGAAATCTTGCGCGTCGTCTACGGTCCGCGGATCCGGAACTTGGATGAATTGCCGGAGGATTGATGACCAACCCGCCCCGCCCCCGCATCTACCTCGCCGGCCCCGAGGTGTTCCTGCCCGATGCCATCGAGATCGGCCGGCGAAAAAAGGCGCTGTGTGTTGCCGCCGGATTCGAGGGCGTGTTCCCGCTCGACTTGCCCGTCGATCTCGCGGGCCTCTCTAGGCCCGAGCAGGCGGCCCGCATCCAGGCCGCGTGCGAGGCGCAGATGTGCGCCTGCGATCTCGCCATCGCCAACATGACGCCGTTCCGCGGCGTGTCTATGGATGCCGGCACCGCTTACGAGATGGGCTTCATGCGAGCGTCGGGCAAGCCGGTGCTCGGTTACACGAACGTGACGGCAGATCTCGCTGCCCGCGCTCGCGCCTTCCGGGTTCGAGGCATCCCGCCCAGCGACTGTGATCGCCCCGATGCCGAGATCGAAGACTTCGGCCTCGCCGACAACCTGATGATGGCGGTGGCGGTGACCGCTTCCGGTGCGACGGTGCACGTCCACGCCGCCGCTTCCGGCGCCGAGATGATTGACCTGACGGCGTTCGCGCGCTGCCTCGACGACGCGCGACGGCTGTTGGCTGTTTCTTGAGGCGCGATCCGCCGCCACATTTGCACTGGACCGTCAGCCATGAGGCCTTAAGGTCGCTCGCTGAAACCATCCTGCGTTCCAGCCCATCCGGCGTTCCAGCAACGACCGATCGTCGGGAGTCCCCATGGCACCCCACACGAAGAAGCCCGAAGACCTGCGCTCCTATCGCTGGTTCGGTGTGCAGGATCTGCGCGCCTTCGGCCATCGCTCACGCATGCGTCAGATGGGCTATGACGAGGGCGATTGGGGCAAACGCCCGATCATCGGCATCATCAACACCTGGAGCGATATCAATTCCTGCCACGCACACCTGCGCGAGCGGGCGCAGGACGTGAAGCGCGGCATTCTGCAGTCGGGCGGTTTCCCGCTGGAGATGCCGGCGATCTCGCTCGCCGAACCGTTCCAGAAGCCCTCGACCATGCTGTATCGCAATCTCCTCGCCATGGAGACGGAAGAACTGCTGCGCTCCTACCCGATCGACGGCGCGATCCTGCTCGGCGGCTGCGACAAGACCACGCCCGGTCTCGTCATGGGCGCGATCTCGATGGGGTTGCCTTTCATCTTCTGCCCCGCCGGCCCGATGCTGCGCGGCAATTGGCGCGGCGAGGCGCTGGGTTCGGGCTCCGACGTCTGGAAATACTGGGACGAGAAGCGCGCCGGCAAAATTACCGACGAGCAATGGGAGCAGATGGAAAACGGCATCGCCCGCTCCTTCGGCACCTGCATGACCATGGGCACGGCCGTTTCGATGATGTCGGTTGCCGAGGCGCTGGGCCTGACGCTGCCGGGTGCAGCCCTGATCCCCGCCGCCGACGCCAACCATCCGCGCATGATGACGCACGCCGGCCGCCGTGTCGTCGACATGGTTTGGGAGGACATGACGCCCGACAAGATCGTCACTGCCAAGGCCGTCGACAACGCCATCCACGTGCACATGGCGCTCGGCGGCTCGACCAACGTGATGATTCACCTGATCGCCATGGCGCGTCGTGCCGGCGTCGCCCTCTCGCTCGAGCGCTTCGACCAGATCAGCCGTGAGGTGCCGGTGATCGCCAACATCCGACCATCGGGGAAATACTTGGCCGAGGACTTTTTCTACGCTGGCGGGCTCCCGGCGCTGATGAAAGAACTTGGCGCCAAGATCCATGGCGACTGCCTGACCGTGAATGGCGACACCATTGGCGCCAACATCGCCAAGGCCGAGGTGTTCAACCCGGACGTGATCCGCACACTCAAGAACCCGATCTACGGCGAGGGCGGCACGGCGGTGCTGAAAGGCAACCTGGCGCCTCGAGGCGCGATCATGAAGCCTTCTGCCGCGGAGCCACGGCTGCGCAAGCACCGCGGCAAGGCGGTGGTGTTCCGCGACTACAACCACATGGCGGCCGAGATCGACCGCGACGACCTCGACGTCACCGCGGACTCGGTGATCGTGCTCCAGAACGCCGGTCCGAAGGGCGGGCCCGGAATGCCGGAGTGGGGGATGCTGCCGATCCCGGGCAAGCTCGTACGCCAAGGCGTGCGCGACATGGTTCGCATCTCGGACGCGCGCATGAGCGGAACCAGCTACGGCGCCTGTATCCTGCATGTGAGCCCGGAGAGTTTCGTCGGTGGGCCGCTGGCTTTCGTCCAGACCGGCGACGAGATCGAGGTCGATATCGCCAAGCGCCTGCTGCACCTGCACGTCTCGGATGCGGAACTCGAAAAGCGCCGCAAAGCCTGGAAGGCGCTGCCGCCACGCTACGAGCGCGGTTATGGCCGCATGTACCAGGAACACATCGGCCAAGCCGACGACGGCTGCGACTTCGACTTCCTCGAGGCCGGCGCCGCAGTGCCGGAGCCGGAGATTCACTGAGGGCCGATGCCGCCGCGGGCTACGGCCGCCGTGCGAGGAATTCGGCGACGGCATCCTTGTATGTCCTGTCGCCGACCGCCTTCATGTGGTCGCGGCCCTCGATCACAAAGGCTTCGGCGCCAGGAATGAGTTTGGCGAGATCGGCTGCCGAGCCCCCGATCACGTCGTCGCTGCCGACCGCCACCAGCACCGGGCATTTGAGCGTCGCCAGCCTATCGAGCGTCAGCGGGTCGCGCGAGGAGCGGATGCAGGCGGCGAGTGCCTTCAGATCGCTCTTCGACTGCTCGGCGAAGGCACGGAAGGTGCGCGCCGTCGGGATCTTCACGTCGTCGATGCTCGGGGCTTCGAGGGCGGCCGCGATCACCCCGGTGCCAGCCATCGAGCGGACCATGTTGCCACCCAGTCCCGCAAACACGACGCTCCTGATGCGGTCGGGATGCGCCAGCACCAGGAAGGCCGAGATCCGCGCGCCCATCGAATAGCCCATCACGTCGGCGCGGGCGATCCCAAGGTGGTCGAGCAGCCGACGCGCGTCCTCCGCCATGATCGGGCCACTGTAGCTGGCTGGATCGTGCAGCTTCTGGGATTGGCCATGGCCGCGGTTGTCGATTGCGACCACTCGCATGCCGACACGAACGAGGTGTCTCACCCAACCGGTGTCGACCCAGTTCACCGAGGTGTTCGACGCGAAGCCGTGGATGAGCAGGACGGGATCGCCCGCACCTTCGTCGAGGTAGGCGATCTCCACGCCGTCGGACAGAAAGCTTGGCATTGCGTCCTCACATGAAGGCTGCTTGGCTCGGGAGCACGGAGTATAACGGTAGAAGTTGACAGCGCTTGGTCTTGGCGCGTCAATCGCTGCGCCAGGATTGCAAGATCGGTTTGTCGACATGAGCAGCGAAGACGAGCTTCGCCAGAAGCTGCGCAAGATCGAAGCCCTGTTCGCGGGCGCCAAGACTGATGGTGAGCGCTATGCGGCGGGAGCGGCAGCCGAGCGCATCCGGGGGCGCCTAGCGGAGGCCGGCGCACGGGAGGCGGCGATCGAGATGCGGTTCGCGCTGCACGATCCCTGGGCGCGCAAGCTGTTCGTCGCGCTCGCCCGCCGTTACGGGCTGAAGCCCTATAGGCTCCCTCGTATGAAGCGCCAGTCGATTGTCCTGAAAGCCCCGCGCTCGTTCATCGAGGGTGTGTTGTGGCCGGAGTTCCAGGAATTGAACGCTGCACTCTCGGCCTACCTCGCCGACGTCACCGACCGTCTGATCCGCGAAGAGGTGCACGCCGACACCGGCGAAGCCGAGGAGCGCGACGAGCCAAAGGCAGTGGAATGAAAGGCGGTGCTTAACGTTTGCACGGCACGGTTGGATAGGGTTCGAAGGTGTGCTCATCCGAGCCAAGCAGCGCCATATACTTGCGTTGGATGAAGACCTTGTCGCGACCTACCTTCTCCTCCTCGAGCACGCCAAGATCGACGAGGACTTTCAGGTAGCGAGAGGCCGTTTCGCGCTTTGCAATGTTTCTGTCGACGAGGCTTCCGATCCGACAATAAGTTTGCGAGAAAATCAGCTCGACAATCTCGCGCGAGTAGACCTTGGGGGCACTCAGGCGAACATGATCGGCCGTATGATCGATCAGGGATCGGATGGACCGAATCTTGAGATTGGTCCAGCCGGCCGTCTCGGCCACGGCCTCTACCATATAGATGAGCCACGGTTGCCAATCGCCATGGGCGGTAACTCCGTCGAGCAGCCGGTAGTACTGGCCGCGCGTCTTCAATATGTGGCGGGATAGGTAGAGCGTCGGCAGGTCGAGCAAGCCGCTCTGCACGAGACTTAGGATGTTGAGGATGCGGCCGGTGCGGCCGTTGCCATCGGGGAAGGGGTGAATGGCTTCGAACTGATAGTGCAGCACGGCCATGCGGACGACCGGATCGAGGTCGTCCTCGGCGTGGAGGAATGTCTCCCAGTTGGCC
>JANOJW010000238.1:0-9139 GCA_031418955.1 Hyphomicrobiales bacterium
TGGCGCTCGCGACTACGACAGCTTTCGCGGCCGGCTCGTCGCACTACGGCATCTCGGATCTCTCGCTCTTGATGCAGCACACGCACAAGTTCGAGTCGGGCTATCTGCATCGGCTGCTGGGGACCACGCCGAAAGCCTGGAAGACGGTCTGCAAGGCGCGCTCGCCGATCACGCTGATCGATGGGATCACGGCGCCGCTGATGCTGTTCCAGGGGCTCGACGACAAGGTGGTGCCGCCCGAGCAGTCGCGCCTCATCGCCGACAAGCTGCGCGCCCGCGGCCAGACCGTGGAGCTGCACGAATTCGCCGGCGAAGGCCATGGCTTCCGCCGCGCCGAGACCATCATCGCCGTGCTCGAGGCCGAGCTTGCGTTCCTGCTGGCGGCGATGGGCATCGCACCCGCGCCCGCCGCAGCCATGATCACCGCCGCGAAGCAACGGAGGACACCATGATCGACCGCTTTCATCCGCCCGAGCCCGGCTCCAAGCGCCCGTTCAGCCGCGCCGTCCGCGCCGGCGGCCTCGTGTTCGTGTCGGGGCATTCCGCGCCGCACGATCCCACGAAAGGCATCCATCGCGGCGCCACCGCCGAGGCGCAGGTGCGCAATGCGCTTGCCTACATCGCGGCGCTGCTCGAGGAGGCAGGGTCGAGCTTCGAGAGCATCGTCCAGGTGACGATGCTGATCACCAACCCGGCCGACTACGACGCCTGCAATCGGGAGTACGTGAAACACTTCCCGAACGGCTTTCCCGCCCGCCACACCGCCCGCTTCGGCGTGCCGACCGAAGCCAAGGTCGGTTTCTCCTGCATCGCTCTGGCCAAGAGCTGATGCGCACGCGCGACGCTGCTCACTTCTCCCTTCCCCATTGACGGGGGAAGGGCCGGGGATGGGGGAGGTGCACAACGATTGTCGTAAACGCCGAGTGCCCGACACACCGGTTAAGGTTTCGGCAAGACTTCGCTCCAGCGCGAGGCCGCTCAGGGGGTAGACTGCTCACAGGCTCGATCCCTCCGAGCCGCCGGAGCGTCATGCCCATGCGTCGTCTGCGTCAGATCGGCCTTGCCCTCGCTATCTTCGCTCTTTCGCTGCTCGGCGCCGAGCGGCCGCAAGCCGCGCGCGATTTCAAGAGCAGTGCGGCCGCCGTGCGCATGGAGTTGTTGGTGCTCGAGGTGCGCAACTGCAACTTCTGCAGCCTCGTCAAGGATCGCATCCAGCCGGCCTACGAGCAGACACCGCACGCCCGCCAGATGCCGATGCGCTACGTCGACGTGACCAGCATGGACGAGACCAAGCTCGGCCTCGTCCGGCCGATCGACACGGTGCCGACCATCGTGCTGTTGCGCGACGGCCGGGAAGTCGATCGCATCGCCGGCTATGTCGGTCCGGAGAACTTCCTCAAGATCCTGACCATCCTGCTGCAGCGTCTCGAGGACTGACCGCGGCTGTTTCCGACGCGCTTTCCGGGCGGATCTCGGTCGGACTCCGTTCTCGAACTCTCTCCGTCATGCCCGCGAAGGCGGGCACCCACGACGAGCCAGCAGTGGATTTTCGCAGGTGCCTATTGGCTCGTGGCCTTGACTTGGGTTTCGCAAGGGCTCAACCCCGAACTTATCCCCGCCGTTCACCATCGAAAAAATACTTATCCCCACCCCTCCGGATGGCCGCATACTGCCTCCAGCGGCGCATGGTGCGTCGCGTCTGGAGACGACGTAGGTGTTCGAGACGGTTAACAGTGACGGGATGATCAGGGTCGCGGCGTTTGCGGCCGTGTTCGCCGTCATGGCGCTGTGGGAGGCGCTCAGCCCCCGCCGCCGCCCGCGCCTCGCCCGGCTGTCGCGCTGGCCGACCAACCTCGCCATCGTCGGGCTCGGCATCGCGGTCGTCCGCGCCCTCGGCTTCATCGCGACGCCGCTCGTCGCCGTCGGCGCCGCCTTGCTCGCCGCATCGAACGGCTGGGGCCTGCTCAATCTCGTCGCCCTGCCGGCGTGGCTGGAAACCGTGATCGCCCTCGTCGTGCTCGACTTCGCGATCTGGACCCAGCACGTTGCCTCCCATCACATGCCAGCCCTCTGGCGGCTCCACCGCATGCACCACGCCGACATCGATTTCGATGTCACCACGGCGCTGCGCTTCCACCCAATCGAGATCGGCCTGTCGATGCTCTACAAGGTAGTCTGGGTGCTGCTGCTCGGGCCGTCGGTGCTGGCGGTCGTGCTGTTCGAGGTGATCCTCAACGCCTGCGCCATGTTCAACCACGCCAACGTCACCCTGCCGGCACGGATCGACCGCGTGCTGCGCGCCCTCGTCGTGACGCCGGACATGCACCGCGTGCACCATTCGATCCATGCCAACGAGCACCACGCCAATTTCGGCTTCAACCTGTCGATCTGGGATCGCCTGTTTGCGACCTACGTGGCCCAGCCCGTCGACGGCCACCAGGGCATGCGCATCGGCCTCCCCGCCTGGCAGGGCGAAGCGCCCGCCCGCCTCGGCTGGAGCCTGCTGCTGCCCTTCCGCCGCGCGCCGCCCGGGTAGCGGCCCAGCCCACCTAGTCAGCGCGTCCGACCTGCGACGCAGCACCTCTCGCTTGTCATCCTCGGGCTTGTCCCGAGGACCCATTGTGCAGCGGTCTCCTGGGGTCAAGAGAGAAACCGCGATGACCGATTGCACATCCAGCGCTGCTGGCGCGGCCGGGAAATCGCGCCACTTGAGCGCGCTGAAAAATGGGTCCTCGGGACAAGCCCGAGGATGCAAAGGATAGGTTGCTGCATAGCAATTCTAGGTGAATCTCGATGCTCGAAGGGCCGGCCTTCTCGCCAACTCGTCGGTGGCGGGCTTGGGGCGCGTAAGGCAAATTCTGTTGTCTCGAGAGCACAATCCTGCTTTGCGTCCAGGCTTGCGGATTGACGCCGATGCGCCGGCGATGATCTTGCCGCGCAATCGGCACGTATCGTAGGTGATGCAAACAGATCCTCCGCCCTCGCACTCGAACGACTAGATCTTGCTCATCACGCCTCTCCCGACACTCCACGGCACGTCTCATGATGCGCGGCGCGCAAACGTCCCCTGATCCAGATCGCCCTGTGCGCTGGTGGCTCTACGCCATCGCCGCGCTCATTGCGCTGACGGCCATCGTCGGGGCAGCGACCCGGCTCACCGGCAGCGGCCTCTCGATCACCGAGTGGAACCTGATCTGGGGCGCCATCCCGCCGCTCACCGATGCGCAGTGGCAGTCAGCGTTCGAGAAGTACCGCCAGATCCCGCAGTACCGCGAGATCAACCGCGGCATGAGCCTCGACGCCTTCAAGATCATCTTCTGGTGGGAGTGGGCGCATCGCCTGCTCGGGCGCGGCATCGGTGCCGCCTTCGCGCTGCCGTTCGCTTACTTCGCGCTGACGGGACGGCTACGCGCGGGCCTCACTCCCCGCCTCGTGCTGCTGCTGGCGCTCGGCGGCCTGCAGGGCGCCGTCGGCTGGTACATGGTACGCTCCGGCCTCGTCGAGCGCACGGACGTCAGCCAGTACCGGCTCGCGCTGCACCTGACGCTCGCGGTGGCGATCTTCATGCTGACGCTGTGGACCGCCTTCGACCTGCGGCCCGGCCGCGCCGGAAACGATATCGATCTGGCGACGCTGACGACCTCCCAGTGCACTGTGTCCTGGCTGCTGATGCCGCTCGCGCTGCTGCAGGTGGCGCTCGGCGCGCTGGTCGCGGGCCTCAAGGCTGGACGCACCCACAACACCTGGCCGCTGATGGACGGCACGCTGGTGCCAGGCGGACTGCTGAAGCAGTCGCCCTGGTGGGCCAACCTGTTCGAAAACGCGACCACCGTGCAGTTCAACCACCGGCTGCTCGCCTACATCCTCGTCGTCCTCGCGGTCTGGCATGCCGTGAGCATGGTCCGCTCGGCCGATGCCGCGTCGATCCGGCGCTCGGCGACCCTCGTCGCCGGTGTGGCGCTGGCCCAGACGGCGCTCGGCGTGTGGACGCTACTCGCCTGGGTGCCGCTGTCGCTGGGCCTCGCGCATCAGGCCGGCGCACTGGTGCTGGTCGCGGCGATCGTCAGGCACGTCCATCAGTTCCGGCGAATCGGAGGGCCAGTATGGACCTCGTGAAGCTCTGGCTCGGCGGCACCCTCTTGCTGGTCGTCGGCGCCTTGATCTGGGCGTTCGCGCCGATCCTCGTCGTCGTGTTCGCCGTTGCCGCCGGGCTCGGCCTGCTCGTCGCCGGCATCGTGGCGCTCGCCCGCCGCTTCGAGCGCAACCGGCCAGGCTCTTAACCTTTTGTTAACCATTGGGGCGCAGCCTCTGATCAAGGACGGCAAACGAGTCGTCCTGCCGGCTCGGGCCACTGCCCATGGGTCGAGCCAAGCTCTCGAGCGCTGAACAAGAGCTCCGGAGCCATTCTGCTGCAGCGGATCAGCCCGCTGTCGCTGTCACGGACGAAGACGTCGAAGTCTGAACGCTCACTCCCAGAACAGCGGCTCGGCCGGTGCCAACGCACCGCCGAGCCGCACCGCTTTGGCGGCCTTCGCCAGGCCCGTCTGGTCGTCGATGTCGACGGCGAGGCCCGACAGGGTGGCTGGTCCGTTGGCTGGCTCGAAGCGGCCTTTCGGCACCCGTGTCAGGAAGCGGTTCAACGGCTCGTCGGCCTCCATGCCGAGCACCGAGGTATAATCGCCGCACATGCCCGCGTCGGTCATGAAGGCCGTGCCGCCCGGCAGCACGCGCTCGTCGGCGGTGGGCGCATGCGTGTGGGTGCCGACGACGCAGCTCACCCGCCCGTCGAGGAACACGCCGACTGCCTGCTTCTCGCTCGTCGCCTCGGCGTGGAAGTCGACGAGAATCACATCGGCGCCGCCTTTCAGCGGGCAGGCCGTGACCTCCCCGTCGAGCGCCCGGAACGGACAATCCATCTCCGGCATGAACACGCGGCCAAGCGCCGTCATCACCAGCACGTCGGCGCCGTTCTTCGCCCGGTAGAGCCCCGCACCCTTGCCCGGCGTGCCCTTGGGATAATTCAGCGGCCGCAGCAGCCGGTCGTGCCGGTTGATGTAGACCAGCGTCTCGCGCTGGTCGAAGCAGTGGTTGCCCAGCGTCACGACGTCGGCGCCCGCATCCAGGAAATCGGTGTGGATCTGCTCGGTGATGCCAAAGCCGCCGGCCGAGTTCTCGCCGTTCACCACGACGAAATCGAGCTTCCAGCGGGCGATCAGCCGCGGCAACTGCTCCAATACCACTCGACGCCCCGTGCGGCCGACGACATCGCCGAGAAACAGCAAACGCATAGAGGACTCTTCCTTTGCGCCTTCAGATGCCCACAGAGCATCCGGCGCGTCTGTCTCTTGCGCCTTCAGATGCCGACTTCGCATCCGGCGCGTGAAAACTCAAACGCTGCAGCTGCGGCTACGAAGCATCCGGCGCGCTTCCCTTGCGCCTTCAATCACCCACCAGCAACCGGCAGTTTCGATCAAGCGTCCGAGCCACGCTGCATTTCAGTATCCACCCGCCGGATGCCGAGTGGGCATCTGAAGGCGCCAGAAAAGCTGCCGGGTGGGCGTGACGACCCAATCGAGGCGCTCGTCATAATCGAGATGGGGAACGGCGTCGACCTCCTGCTCGTCGAAGGCGAGGCCCACGGCGACGATCGCACGCCGCGCACGCAGCGCGCAAAGCGTCCGGTCGTAGTAGCCGCCGCCATAGCCCAGGCGATGGCCGGTTCGATCGAAGGCCAACAGCGGCAGCAGCAGCACGTCTGGATCGACCAGGGCCGCCGTCTCGAGCGGTTCGCGGATGCCCCATTGCACCGTGCGCAGCTCGTCGCCCGGCTGATACTGGCGGAACAGCAGCGGCCGCGACTTGCCATGCATCACCGGCAACCCGACGGCATGCCCGTTGGCTACCAGCGCCGCGATCACCGGCTCGGTGTCGAGTTCGTCCCCGATCGACAGAAACGCCGACACAGCCGCCGTCGGCCAAGCGCCCAGCAACGCCGTCACCCGCCCCGCAACTTCCACTGACAATTGGGCCCGCTTGCGGGCGGGAATCGCCGCCCGGCGCGCCTTGGCTGCCTCACGAAGGCGCAGCTTGGCCTCAGCCACCGATGCTTCAGGCATACGAACTCCGGACTGTGCCGGGCGCGGCGTCGCCGCATCCACGCGCCGGTTGCCGATTGGCTCTTCCGAAGCGCTTCAGTATCCACGCGCCGGATGCTTGTGGGCATCTGAAGGCGCCACTTAAGAAACTCGCAGAGCCGCAAAGCCGTCGCGACGTCGATCCCGCGTGGTCCCTACGAGTGTAGGTGGGCACCATGTGACCAGGCCCACGAGCCCGGCCAGGGACAGCGCCCATGCGGAAGTTATAGGCCCCCGGGTCGAATTGCCCTAACGCACCCCGCAGCCCTGCGAATCGTCAATGTAGGGTATCACCATGAAAAATCCAGCCCGGTCTCAGACTAAAGTCAGACAAAGTTCGAGACGGCTATGCCGCCTTGTCCTTGGGCCGGTTGGCGGCGAGGCCCGCCAAGTAGTTGGAGACCAGATCGCGTACCAGCAGGCCTGCCGCCTCGGCCGTCACGTTCGAGAGCTTGTTGGTGGTGGCGAGCGAGGTGATGCCGTGCACGCCGGCCCACAGCACGCGGGCGGCGCGCTGGCGGGCCTGATCGGTACCTGGTGGGAACAGCGGCGCCAATGCCGTTTCGACTCGGCTCATCAGCAACTCGAGCTTGTGCTGGTACCAGTCCGGCGTATCGGCGCCTTGCGGCATGTAGTGCTCGAACAGCAGGTTCCACAACTTCGGCCGCTCGCTGGTGAACGCCAGATAGGTCTCCGCCAACCGCAAGAGCTTGTCCTGCGGGGACGCGGCTTCGACCGCCTTGGCCAGCTGCTCGTCGAGGGCGTCGAGCACGCGCGCCTCCACGTGCAGCACCACATCGTCCAGGTTCTTGAACATATTGTAGATGGTGCCCGGCGAATAGCCGATGCGCCGCGCGATTTCGCGGGCGGACAGGCCGGCGAGCCCATTGGTCTCGATGATGGCCTGAGCGGCGTCGAGGATCAGCTGACGGAGTTGGTCGGGCGTATGCGTCGAACGGCGTCCCATAGCGCGCTCCCGGGAAAGTTGAGCAACGTACAGTTTACGACGTTAACGCTCCCGTCGGCAATGTCGGATGCAGTACGCGGCGAGGAAAGTGTTTCAATTCGACGCAAATTCGCCCGGCGAGGGATCTCGCCGGGCTGATTCTGGAGCTACATCGTCACGCGCCGGATGCGCGCGCCGGATGCGCGGGCCGGCTGCGCGGGCCGGCTGCGCTGGCCGGCTGCCATGTGGGCAGCTGAAGGCCCCAGCAAGGGCGTGGGCAGCTGAAGGCCCCAGCACGGGCGTTGGCATCCGAAGGCGCAACTTCAGAGCGGGGCGCCGGTGACGCAGTGGATCGGCCGCAAGTGCACACACGAAGCGTTGCGCGGCTTCAGGTAGAACTTCTCCTTCAGGTCGAAGGCGCTGGTGATGAAGTACTTGAAAATCAGCGGGGTGTAGTTGTAGGTCGCCTCGGCAATGATCACGCTTTCGCCGGCAGACAGCAGACCGTTCGGGATACCCGTATACGGTGCGTTGCGTGCCATCGGCGTGCCGCCACGGTTGTCACGCGACCAGTCGACGACGTAGTTTATCGAGCCCGGAGGTCCGCCCGGCACAGCCACCGCCTTCACGCTGAAGATCTTCACGGTCAGCTGCGACAGCTCGTAGGGCTCGATCAACTGGTCGATGATGCGCAGCTGGCCGTCGACTTGGGACTCGGTGAGGCCGGCCGTGGGCGACCGCGCGATGAGATCGGCCGAGGACGAGGCCGACTGGGTCACGCGGCGATCGACGGTCAGCGCCTGGCTGAACTCGATGGACCCGACGAACAGAAAGAACATGATCGGGACGATCATCGCGAACTCGATCGCTGCAACGCCGCGCTCGTCGCGGTCGAGACGGCGCAGCAGCCGGTCGGCGGCGGCGGCCATGCGGGCTTTCAGATTGATACTCATGACGTGCTCCCTCGATGGTCGGGTCTGTTCAGTGACGGACGGAGCCCGGCCAGGGCCCGACGATCTCAATTGTAGGGCTCGCTGCGGAACGTGGTCGTCGCCTGGATCAGGCGCGAGCCGTTGCTCATGTCCGAGAAGTTCAGGAACGGCAGTGACTTGGCGAACTCCCACTCGAAGCACACCCAGACGAGGACGATCTTGCTGGCGCCGCCGGGATCATAGGTCGAGGCGGCCGCGAGATTGCCGGAACCGTCGAGGCAGCTCGGCAGCTCGGCAGGGGTGATATCGTCGCTGTCCTCGAAGCTCTTGACGTTGACTTTGAGCTTGCCGGCGCAGTCGACGAAGCCCGGAACGAGCTCGCAGATCTTGGCCTTGAACGCGGTGGGCGACATGTTCGCGGTCTGAGCCTGACCGGTGCGCAGAAGGCGCGAGGCCTGCTCGACCGCATTCTCGATCGTGAAGGTCGTGAAGAAGTAGAGACCGACGCCGATGATGCCGAACAGCAGCATGAAGAACGGCGTCGCCACCATGCCGAACTCGATGGCGGTCACGCCCTTCTCGTCCCGGCGCCAGCGGCGCATCAACCGACCCGCCGGTTTTGGGACGAGTGCCTCTGTATCGGAACGCATGTCTGACCTCCAACGCCACCTGATCGCGATTGAAGGTCGATAAAGCACGTTTCGGGTGAACGATCGGTTGCCGGTGGTGGTTAAACGAGCCGATGGTCAAAAATGCGTAAAATTCATGTTCGTCTCGATGCAATCCGGCGGCATCGACAATGATTTGGGAATCCCTCGACTGACGACGGTGGACCGGACGAAGCGCGTTTTTTGATGCGGCGTGGCTGATTAGAGCCTGTCGCGGAGGTTTTCGTGTGGTTTCACGGTCCAAGCCCGAGTCGATCCGCCAGGAGGAGGCCGCCGACCGTAGCCTGGCTACGGGCAAGGGCTTCGACGCCGCGGTCCGCCGAGATTGGGCCGCCTCCGGTTGCGCTTCAGTTGCCCACAAGCAACCGCGCCGCCGGTTGCGTTGGAATGGCCCATCTGGTTCGTCGCGCGGCTTGCCGATACCCAGGGTATCGGCGGCTCCACGCTCCTGCCATCTGG
>JANOJW010000239.1:0-3935 GCA_031418955.1 Hyphomicrobiales bacterium
TGCGCAGGATGGCGCCGTGCGCCACCACGCAGTACTGGCAGTTGTTGGCGCCGGAGGTGGCGACCACGATCATCTCGCGTTCGGCCTTGGTGATGTTGCCGGGTTTGTCCATCAGCGCATCGTGATAGGCCATGAAGGCGCGGAACTCTTCGGGCCGCTGGGCGAGCGCCAGAAACACGTTGGGCACGAAGCCCGACTTCTCCTGGACCTTCAGGATGCGGTCCTTGATGTCGGCGGGCAGCGCATCGATCTTCGGCACGGGAAAGCGGCTGATGGGTGAGGCGGGTGTGGCTGACATGAGTGCGCGGGCTCCGTGTGAAGAACAGTGATCAGGGACTAGGGATCAGGGACTAGGAACTACTTCCGCTTTCTCTCTCGCCCATAGACCTCCTTCGCGGACTTGGCGCTGATGCGGCCCTCGGCGAGGTCGGCCTCGACGCGCGGGGCAGCGCGCGAAGCCGGCGCACCGATGCCCGCACCTCCCGGCGTCAGCACGGTCAAGCGGTCGTTCGCCGGAATGGTCTGGAAGCCCTTGCCTTTCATGCGCTTGCCGGACTTCAAGCCCACATAGCCAGCCGCGCCGTTGGCGCCGCCGTCGCGGCCGCGCGGGGGATGATCGATGCGGTCGAAGGCGGCGAGCAACTCGAACGGTTCCCCGATCGCCGAGCCGATCTCGATCTCCTGGCCAAGCCCGCCGCGCGTCGTGCCCGCGCCGCCTGAATCCTCGCGCAGCTGCTTCTTCCAGAAGATCAGCGGCATGATCTGCTCGGCGATCTCGACGGGCGTGCCGCGGACGCCCGAAGGGTAGGCGGTCGCCGACAGCCCGTCCTTCTGCGGCCGCGCGCCGGTGCCGCCGTTCGAGGTGAAGGTCATGGCGAAACCGTAGTTGCCGCGATCCTTCTCATTGGTCTGGCCGCGCAGCGTGATGTTCCACAGGCACGACGTCCCTTCGGCTGGAACACGCTCGGGGATCGACTGCCGCAGGCACCCGAACACCACGTCGGGCAGCATCTGCCCGATGATGTGACGCGCGAGCACAGGCCGCGGCTTTGGCGCATTGAGGATCGAGCCCTCGGGCGCCGACACCGTGAAGGGGGCCAGAGAACCCGCGTTGTTGGGAATGCGCGGGGCGATGGCGCAACCCAGGCCGAACACCGTGTAGGCAGTCGTATAGGCCATCGGCACGTTGATGCCGCGCTTGGCCGCCGGGCTCGTGCCTGTGTAGTCGACGTGCACGCCCGTGTCGCAAACCGTAACGCGGCCGACCAGTTCCACGGCTTCGTCATAGCCGTCGATGGTCATGCGGGCGTCCCATGTGCCCTTCGGCAACTTGGCGATCTCGGCCATCACGCCGGCGCGGCTGCGCTCGCAGATCTCGTCGGCCAACTGGTCGAGGTCCGACAATCCGAACTCGGTCATCATCTCGACGAGGCGCCGGCAACCGACGTCGTTGCAGTTGGCGAGCGAGTAGACGTCGCCCTCGGTGTCGACGGGAAGCCGCGTATTGGCGCGGATCATGGCCATCAGGGTTTCGTTCAGCTGGCCGGCCTCGGCGAGTTTCAGCATCGGGATGTAAAGCCCCTCCATGAACACGTCCGTCGCGTCGGGGCCGAACCCGAGGCCGCCGATGTCCATCAGGTGCGAGGTGCAGGAGAACAGCGCGACAAGCTTTCCCTTGTGGAAGCACGGGGTCGTCAGCACGAAGTCGTTGAGGTGCCCCGTCCCCATCCACGGGTCGTTGCAGATGTAGATGTCGCCGGGCTTCATCGTCTCCAGCGGGAAGTGGCGAATGAAGTGATGCACCGACTCAGCCATCGAGTTCACGTGACCCGGCGTTCCCGTCACCGCCTGCGCCAGCATGCGTCCTTGGCGGTCGAACACGCCAGCCGAGAGATCGCCGCACTCCCGCACGATCGAGGAGAACGCGGTCCGCAGCAGCGTCTGCGCCTGCTCCTCGACCACGGCGACCAGCCGCGACCACATCACCTGGATGTCGATCTCGGTGAGCGCGCGCGATGTCGGGCCCTGCTTGATGCCGGCTTTTGCGCCGGTCACCTTGCCAGGGGTCTTGGCGCCGGACGTCTTGCCGTTGGCAGTCTTGGTCATCGCAGGTTCCGGCATCTGGTTGAGCGTTGCACGCGCCGCCCCGACGAACACCGCAGGCGGCCACACCCAAATTGCCGCTTGTCGCTGCTCTCGGCAACGGCATACTGAGCCAGCTCGCACGCCAAGCCCGAGAACACCTATGCACGACTTCCACTTCGCCCCCGCCCAGATGCCCCCCGAGGCGTTGAAAGTCCGCCTGGAGGTTCGGGCCTTCTGCGAGGCCGAGCGCGCGGCCGGCAGTTTCAAGCCCGCCGTCGGCGCGATGGTCGAGGCGGACGAGGCGTTCTCGCGCAAGATCGGCGCCAAAGGCTGGCTCGGCATCACCTGGCCCAAGCAGTATGGCGGCCAGGAGCGCTCCTCGCTCGAGCGCTATGTCATCGTCGAGGAATTGCTTGCCGCCGGCGCGCCGTGCCTCGCCCACTGGATCGCCGAGCGCCAATCCGGACCCCAGATCCTGCGCCACGGCAGCGAGCGCGCGAAATCGACCATCGTGCCGCAGATCGCCGCCGGCCGCTGCTATTTCGCCATCGGCATGAGCGAGCCCGACACCGGCTCGGATCTGGCGAGCGTCCGCTCCCGCGCCCACAAGGTCGAGGGCGGCTGGAAGATCACCGGGCGCAAGGTGTGGACGAGCTTTGCCCATCGCGCCCATTACCTGATTGCGCTGGTTCGCACGTCCGGCAGCGTCGAGCAACGCCACGTCGGCCTCTCCCAGTTCATCGTCGACCTGAAGTCGCCGGGACTCACCATCCGCCCGATCTACAATCTCTACGGCGGCCACGACTTCAACGAGGTCACCTTCGACGACGTGTTCGTCGCCGACGACATGATCATGGCCGGCGAAGGCCGCGGCTGGGAGATGGTGACGGGCGAACTCGCCTTCGAGCGCTCGGGCCCCGACCGCTTCATGTCGTCCTACCCGCTGCTGGCCGCCACCGTCGATGCTGTCGGCCGTGAGCCCTCGCAAGCCCAAGCCATCGAGATCGGTCGTCTCGCAGCCAACCTCGCGACGCTGCGGCGGATGTCGTCGTCGATCGCCGGCATGCTGCAAGCGGGCCTCAATCCAGCGACAGAAGCCGCACTGGTCAAGGATCTCGGCACCGCCTTCGAGCAGGAGACGCCGGAGGTTGTCCGCCGCATCCTGCCGGCCGCCACGCGCGATGGCTTGGCCGACGACGCGTATGCCGCGCTGCTGCGCGAAACCCAGATGCAGTGCGTCTCGTATTCGATCCGCGGCGGCACGCGCGAGATTTTGCGCGGCATGATCGCCCGCGGACTCGGGCTGCGGTAACGCGCCGGATGCGGGTCGGCATCTGAAGGCGCAAAGGAGGGACTCCCATGACTGAGATGCGGCAAGACATGCTCCGCACCCTCGACCGCGTGGTCGAGGCGACGCTGACGACGGCCGAGCGCGAGGCTGCCGAAAGTGGCGGGCAATCCGCCAAGCTCTGGTCTGCGCTCGCCGAGCAGGGCATGACCGCGGTCGGTGAATCCGGCAGCGAAATCGGATTTGCCGACGCCTTGGCGCTGGTCGAGCGCGCGGCCTTTCATGCCGCACCCGTCCCGCTCGCCGAAACTATCCTCGCTCGCCGGTTGCTCTCGCGCGCCGGCATCACCTGTCCCGAAGCCGCGCTCACCGTCGTCCCGCCGCAAGCTTCTCGTGCGTCCGGAAACCTGACCCCGGCCGTGCCGTTCGCCCGCCATGTCCCGCTCGTGGTACTCGCGGGCCGCGACACGCTCGAGCTGATCGATACGGGTGCTGTGATCATTCACAAGGCCCACAACCACGCAGGCGAGCCGCGCGACACCATCGATGCAGCCAAGGCCCG
>JANOJW010000240.1:0-9371 GCA_031418955.1 Hyphomicrobiales bacterium
GGGCTGCTCGGAGACGATGATCGGGTGACGCTGGGTCGGCTCGATCATCGCCCAGCCGGCCACGTGGGCGCCGGGGTCCTCGCCGGGCCGGCAGGCCGTGGCGAGAAGTGCCAGGGCCGACACGGAGAGGAGCTTGACGGAGGCAGACTTGGTCTTGGAGACGAGGCCCGCCGGGACTTTGATGCGCATGGTCATGATACGATTCCTGGATTTGGGCTTCAGTCCACGATGAACCCGATGTCGCCGCCCTTGAGCCCGCCATCGGCCGCGACCGGCGCGTTCTTGCCGTAGATGCGGTTCATGTGGCCGAGGACATTGGTCTTGAGGTCGGAGGCGGGCGACAGGCCGTCTGTCGGGCGTGCCATATTCTGGCGAGCCGCCGGACGGACCAAGTAGGGCGTCACCAGGATCACGAGTTCAGTCTCGCGCTTGATGAAGTCCTGGCTGCGGAAGAGTGTGCCGAGGATCGGGAGGTCCTTGAGACCCGGCAGTCCATCGATGTTCTTGCGCGTGTCGTCGGAGATCAGGCCCGCCATCGCCAGCGTTCCGCCGGAGGGCAGTTCGATCGTCGACTTGGCCTGGCGCTTCTTCAGACCCTGGATGCCGATGCCGGCGATCTGCACAGAGATCGCGTTGGACAGCTCCGACACCTCGGTCTCGATCTTCAGGTTGATGCGGCCTTCCGACAGCACCACCGGCGTGAACGAGACGCCGACACCGAATTCCTTGAAGCTGATGCCGATCTGTCCCGAGTTGACCGAAACCGGGATCGGGAACTCGCCGCCGGCGAGGAACTTCGCCGTCTCGCCGGAGATCGCCGTCAGGTTCGGCTCGGCCAGTGTCTTGATGAGACCGTTGCGCTCGAGTGCCTTGATTGCATGCGAGATGCAGTTGTTGCCGGTTCCCCAGACGCCGACGTTGCCGGACGTGGCGAACGAATTGGGCAGGCCGGCCGTCTCCGCCACGACATCGCAGCCCTGACCCAGCGGCAGGGCGTTGTCGCGGAACGCCCGTGAGGCGCCTCCCAGACCGGCGACGGTCGTCAGCGGGAAGGCGTTGGCGCTCAGCAGGCCGGTGGCGAAATTGCCCCTGCTGATCTCGGTGGTGAGATTGATGCCGAACTGCTTCAGCACCGAACGCTCGACCTCGGCCACCGTGACTTTCAACATCACCTGCTCCTCGGCCTCGACCTGGAGCATGTTGATGACCTTCATCTTGTGCTTGGCGTCCTGCTCGGCGTTCGGCGTGGTGATGAAGCGGCTGGCGATGTCGGCGGCGCGGTTGCTGTCGGAGGGATTGCGTACCGAGCCGGTGAGAATGACGGTCTCGTTCAGCATCTCGGACTTGATGGTCGAGCCGGGAATGAGGCGCCGGAACAGTGCATCGAGAACCGCCGTGTCGTGCTCGATCGAGACCTCGAAGACCGCGATCTGCTCACCGTTGGCGTCGAAGAAAAAGGCGTTTGACTGGCCAACTTTCTTGCCGATCAGATAGACGCGGTTCGAATGCTGGACGACCGTGTCCATGATCTCGGGGTTCGAGACGATCACGTCCCGGAGCTCCCGCGGCATCTCGATCAGCATGGACTTGTTGCGTCCAAGCTTGATGCCCCGATGGATCGGGAACCCCTCGCGCTCGCTGATGCGCAACACTGACTGGTGGTCCGGATTGAATTGAATTGGACCGCCGCTGGTCTGGGTCTTCTTGGCGCCGCCATTGGCGAGTGCCACGTTCATCTCGCTGGTCGCGAGCGCGGACAGCGCCACACCGGCGACACCGGCAAAGAGCGTTCCACTGAGTGTCTTGAGAAAGTTCCGCATGGGATCAAGCCTTCTGACGAGCTACCGACAAACGGGGGCACGCAGACGCAACACACACGCAGGACCAACACTTAGGTGTAGTGGCAGGGAGTACAGGCCGGATCGGCCTGAGATCAGTTGACGCCGTAGGCGCGGGACTTCACGCCATAACGCAGGACCTTGATGGCGGTGCCGCGCTGACCGCCCTTGAGAACGTCGGCATCGGCCGCCTGGCCTTCGCCTTGCTTCTCGAAATCGGCGACGGAGCGCAGAGCGAGGCTGATCTCGCCCATCGACTTGGCGAGGGCCAGCAGCTCGGCTTGACGCGGCGACAGCTGCAGCGTCGCGGTGTTGCCGTCGGAGTTCTTCTGACCTTCCTTGACCTCGATGCGCTGGCCGATGGCGAGCACGCGGACGTTTTTGAAGAGCGTGTCGGACACGTGCTCCTCGGCGCCCTTGGTGCTGCGCAGCCGGCGGATCAGGATGACGTCCACGTGGTCGTTCGGCAGGATCAAGCGACCGACGGCCGTCTCTTCGGAGATCTTGGTCGAGATGGCGCGATATCCCTGCGGCAGAATGGCCGCGAGAATGCCGCCCTCGCCCGACTTGACGAGCTTGGACTTGGTAATCGGCTCGCCGGCAAGGATCGGCGAGCGGGCGACGGCGCCGCGGAACTCACTCATCTGGTTGCCAGCGCCACCGCGGCGCGAGATGGCGCCTGGCGGCACGGCGTCGGCCGGCCACGATTGCCAGCGGAAGCTCGCCTCGTTGGCGATGTGTCCCAGCCCTAAGTCCTGCTTGGCGACGAGCACTTCGGCCGTGTTGACCTGCAGCTCCTTCGTCATGACCTTCGGCGGCTGGACGAACTTCTTCATGACCACGAATGCGCCGATGCCGCACACGGCCGCAATGCCGACGCCGATCATCTGTGCTTTTTTCATCGCGCAAAAGGTCCCTTCACCCGAGTGATGCTCTCTCGATCTCTGGGTGACTGTGCGCGAGAATCGTCAATGTGCAGTTAATCGGCGTCGTAAATGGGAACGGTTTTCGGGACAAATTGGCCGGAAATCGGCCGTTCTCGGAGAAATTTCTCGAGATTGAAACCGACCCGGCGCCCGCGATGCGCTTACACCGCAAGACTCGAGAACCACAGCGTCGAGGGGTAGATCCACAAGCCGCCGACCGCCAGCGCGATGCCGTACGGGATGCCGCCCGTCTTGGCATGGAGACGCATGGCCCAGTCCTGGCGGATGAGGCAGAGCGGCGGGGCCATGCTGCGATAAAAGAGGATCGCGAACGCCAGCAGTCCGCCGGCCAACGAAACATAGAGTAGGTACTCGAGGAGCCGCTCGAAACCGAGCCACAGGGCGGCCGCCGCCAGTAACTTCGCGTCGCCGCCGCCCAGCCACCCTCGCGAAAACATGAAGATGCCGACGACCAGCATCGAAAAGCCCGCCGCCACATGCCAGGCGACGCCCATGGCATCGAGGGACGAGAACGGCACCGCAAAGATGAAGCCGAGAATGAGCCCGATCGAGACGCGATTGGGGATCGTCATCGTGAACAGATCCATCGATCCGGCAAACGCCATCGCTGCGGGAAAGATCAGGAACAACGCGAACTCGAACACGGGGCCGCCTCGTTGAGTTGTGCATGCCGACTGGCGGCGGCGAAACGTTCACCGCGCACCTGCGACTATGCGCCAGCACCCCTGAAAGGAGCGTTACGCTTGCCGGAGTGTTTTCCCGATTTACGGCGAAACGCGCTTCTGAAGGCCCGTCTGCGCGTCGACGAAAGGCCCCTTGACCTCCTGGCCGACGGACGTCACCACGGCAAGGATGGCAACGCCGATGAAGACTGCGATCATGCTGTATTCGATCGACGTCGCGCCGGCCTCGCAGCTCATGAATTTGCGCAGAGACATCACGGCGAAGTGCGCTTCTGGAGGCCCGTCTGCGCGTCGACGAAGGGGCCCTTGACCTCCTGGCCGACCGTCTGCAACACGCCGATGATGGCAACGCCGATGAAGGCCGCGATCAGGCCGTACTCGATCGACGTGGCGCCTGACTCGCAACTCATGAACTTACGCAGCGACATCTGGTTCCTCCCGAACTCTGTTTCGCGTCGCCGTCCCCCACCACAGTTGGACGGAAGTCATGCGATCGGCGCGCGGGGAGGAGATTACGGCCACACAGGTTAATGTTGCTCTTCCGCCAAACAGGAAATTGTTAGGACGGCGCGCACTCATGGATCGCGGTTAAATTAGCGTACGCAAGCCAATTGCTCCGGATCAGATCTTGCGTCCCGTGCTCTGCCAATACGGCTCGCGCAGCTGGCGCTTGACGATCTTGCCCGAGTCTTCACGCGGTAGATCGCTTCGCAACTCGTTGGCGCGCCTCACCTTGTAGCCTGCGAAATGCTCAGACAGGTAGGCGCGGACCTGCTCGGTTGTCGCGAACGCAGGGGCATCGACGCGGCGTTCGCCGCAGATGATGTGCCGCGTCGCCTCGCTGATCGCCTCAGACCCTATTGTCGACCACGACATCGAGCAGCGACGGCCCGCCGCTCGCCACCGCCTTCTTCACGGCCGGCCCGATGTCGTCGGCGCTGGTGATGCGATGCGCTTCCATCCCGAGCGAGCGCGCGAGCATCACGAAGTCGACCGGCGGATCCTGAAAATCCATGCCGACGAAGTGGTCGTTCTTGTGGAACGCCTTCAGCCGCTGCTTGATGATGCGATAGCCACCGTTGTTGCAGATGACGGTGGTAACGGGGAGCTTGTGGTGGGCCGTGGTCCAGAGCGCCTGGATCGAATACATCGCCGAGCCGTCGCCGACATAGGTGACGACGGGACGCCCCTTCTGCGCCATGGCGATCCCGACGGAGGCCGGCACGCTCCAGCCGATGCCGCCGGACGCGAGGGCGTGGAAGTTGTAGCGGTCGCGGTAGGCGAAGAGATCGCTGATCCGCCGCGAGGTCGTGAGCCCCTCGTTGACCATCACCGCGTCCTTGGGCAAGGCCTCGACCAGCCGCAGCGTCAGCATGTCGACATCGATCGGCTTGGCGCTCCGGCGCGGCTCGATTGCCCCGACGAGCTTCTCGCGCTTCGATGACCAGTTGTGCGGGCGGATTGCGGCGAGCCGTTTCTTGGCGCGCTCCGTCATCGCCGCCCCGCCGCGCTTCTCGAGCACCGGGATCAACGCCTTGAGCGTCTCGCGGACATCGGCCTTGATCGCCATCTCGGCTGGATAATTCTTGGCGAGATCCCAATCGACGAGGCCGACTTGCACCATCTTGAGGCCGTCCGGCATGGGATCGACCTCGCTGTAGACCGACATGCGGATCGGGTCGGCGCCGAGCACGATCATCAGGTCGTATTTCTGCAGCTCGGCCCGCACCTGTGCCTGTTCTCGCGTCAGGTAGCCGACATAGCAGGGGCTCTCGGAGAGGAAATGCGAGCCATAGGCGATCGACTGCTGCAGCGCTGGAATGCCGACCAGCTCGGCGAATTGCGCCGCCACCGCCAGCGCGTCGCTCTTGACGACCTCGTCGCCAGCGACAATGACCGGCCGCTCGGCCTTGAGGATGCGGTCGGCCAGCGCTGCGAGCGCCTCGTCGCTCGGCCGCACGCGCGTATCGACCCGCGTCGACGAGCCCAGATCGATGCCGCCCTCCATGTTCAGGATGTCTCCTGGGAGCGAGATGAACACGGGGCCGGTCGGCGGCGTCATCGCGACCTTGGCCGCGCGCCGCATGATGCGCGGCAGATCCTCGAGCCGCGTCACCTCCACCGCCCACTTCACCAGCGGCTGCGCGATCGGCACCAGGGGATCATACAGCAGCGGCTCGGTCAGACCGTGGCCCTGCTCCTGCTGGCCGGCGGTGAGGATCAACGGCGTGCCGGTGAACTTGGCATTGTAGAGCGACCCCATCGCGTTGCCCAAGCCTGGCGCCACGTGCACGTTGGCGGCCACCAGCTGACCCGAGGCGCGGCTGAAGCCGTCGGCCATGGCGACCACCAGGCTCTCCTGCATGCCCATCACATAAGTGAGGTCGGGATGCTCGGCGAGCGCATGCATGATCGGCAGCTCGGTCGTGCCGGGATTGCCGAAGAGGTGCGTCACCCCCTCGTCCTTCAACAGGGCCAGGAAAGCGGAGCGGCCGGTGATCTGGTTTTTTGCCATGATGTCCTCGTCGAGCGTGATGCCCGGCATCATGCCGTGGCTCGCGAGGCGAATGCAATTGGGCGTCGCACATGGAGGACATGGCGACGGAACAAATCGAACGCAGGACCTGTCACTGCCCCCGCAGCTCGGCCATCTTGGCCTTGGCGGCTTCGAACTGCCTCTCGGCATCCGCGAGATTGCACCCGTTGCTCTTGGCGCGCCTGAGGATCGTCTCAGCCCTGAGCCGCTCCCGCTCGTAGTCCGAGTGGGATTGCAGTCCGTCGCCTGGCTTGCCTGCGACGCGCCCGAGTATGGCGGCCATCGTCGACGGCATAGCTTGGCTCTCGGACTTGATGCGCGCGACGAGCGCGGCCATCCGCTTGGTTGAGCCATCGACCGCTTCGATGCTGCGCGGGCAATCAAGCTCCTGCGGCACCGACGCGGTCGTCAGTCCGGAGACGACAGCGCAACCGGAGACGCTGCCCGCGACCAGCGTTGCGAAGACGAGGCCGGTGAAGCGGCGACAGTGTGTCGAAACGACGCGCGAATTGGATTGCATGCGGTTGCATGAGCCGGTTCGCAATCGGGCACAAGCAGCCCTCACGGCGCGCGCGTTCCACATGGCCGGTTTTGCACAACTTTGCGACAGGCGATCACTCCGCCGCTTCGGCCAGTTGCGGCCGCGCACCGCGCACCAGCCGTCCGGGCAATGCGCCCGTCGCCAGCCCTTCGCGGTAGACCACCTCGCCCCCGACGATGGTCGCATCGTAGCCCTCGGTGCGCTGGACGAGACGCCGCCCCTTGCTCGGCAGGTCGTAGATCACTTCCGGTGCACCGACGCTCAACCGGGCATAATCGATCACGTTGAGATCGGCTTTTGCTCCAGGCCTGATCACCCCGCGATCGTTGAGACCGATCGCGCGGGCGTTGTCGCTCGTGAGCCGCTTCACGGCCCAGCCGAGCGGCAGCTTCGGGCCGCGCGTGCGGTCGCGCGTCCAGTGCGTCAGCATGTAGGTGATGGCGCTGGCATCGCAGATCACGCCGACATGCGCGCCGCCGTCGCCCAGACCAATCAGCGTGTGCGGGTGGCACATCATGTCGTGAACGGTATCGAGCGTGCCATAGGTATAGTTCGACAGCGGCCGGTAGAGGATCGCTTTGCCGCCCTTCTCCAGCAACAGGTCGTAGGCGACCTCGGCAGGATTGCGGCCGTCCCGTGCCGCCCGCGCCGCCACGCTGCGCTCGGCCGGCGGCTCATAGTCCGGCGGGTCGCCGAGCGGAAAGATGCGATCCCACTTCGTCACGCGGCGCATCAAGGTCGCGTCCTCGATCGTCTCCGAGATCAGCCGCGCGCGAAACTCCGGTTGCACCAGGCGTTGCATCTTGGCTGCGAACGGCAGCGCGTCGATCTCCTTCCAGCTTGGCCGGCCCATGAACGGGTTCTGCGAGATCTCGAAGCCCAGCATGATGCCGGTCGGCCGCGTCAGCACCTGACCCAGCATCGGCAGGCCCGCCTTCTGCGCGTCGGAAACCTTGCTCATCAACCGGCGCCACTCCTCGGGTTTGTTGTCGCGCTGCAGGATGGTGATCGACATCGGCCGGCGGGATTTCTCGACGAGGCGGCGCAGCAGCGCCATTTCCTCGTCCGGCTCGTCGAAGTCCGAGATCACCTGCAGCCAGCCGGCGCCCTCTTTCGCCAGTGCGATGGCGATCTCGGCGAGTTCGGACTCGTCGGCCTTGAGCGTCGGGATATGGCGGCCATCGAGCGTCTTGTGGTTGATGGTGCGCGATGTCGAGAAGCCGAGCGCACCGGCGCGGATGCCGGACGCTGCGAGCGCTGCCATGCGGGCGCGATCGTCGGGGGTCGCCGGCTCGCGGTCGGCGCCGCGCTGGCCCATCACGAACACGCGCAGCGCCGCATGCGGCACCTGCGTGACGATGTCGAGGTCGAAGCGGCGGGCGGCCAGCGCATCGAGATAGTCCTCGAACGACTGCCAGTTCCACGGCAGGCCTTCGGTCAGCACCACCTCGGGAATGTCCTCGACGCCCTCCATCAGCTTGACCAGCATGTCACGCTGTTCGGGCAGGCAGGGCGCGAAGCCGACGCCGCAATTCCCGATTACCGCCGTGGTGACGCCGTTCCACGACGAAGGATCGATGCGGCTCGACCACGTCACCTGCGCGTCGTAGTGGGTATGGAGGTCGACGAAGCCCGGCGTCACGATGCGCCCCTTGGCATCGATCTCCTCGCGGCCCGCATCTGTGACCCGGCCGACCGCCGCGATGCGACCGCCGGAGATCGCCACATCCCCCTCTCGACCGTCGCTGCCCGAACCGTCGAATACGGTTCCATTGCGGATCACGAGATCGTAGCGGGCGGCCATGGCATGCCTCCAATTGTCCGGACTTTTGCGACGCTAGGCGCGCGCGAGCAGTCCGTCAATGCGACCGGGCCTGCTGGACTCTGCGGCTTTGTCGGGTCACAGGTCCAACCGATCCGGCCCCCTGATCCACCAGCATTGCCCATGAGCGTCGCTCTGGCAGCCGCCGCGAGGCGATGGCGCCAACATCGACGCTTGAACTCCCCGGTGGCGTGATCGACATTGACGTCGAGGTTTGAACCGTGATTCGCAAGGGATGAGGCCAAGTGACACGACACACTGCAGCCACCAGCAGGATCCACACTGCGAACGCGGGCAGCGCCGACCCCGCGACCGATCTTGGGCCGATGCCCGAATGGAACCTTGCGGACCTCTATCCCGGCCCCCATTCTCCCGAGATCGAGCGCGATCTCGCGGCCGCCACGACCGAGGCACGCCGGATCAAGGACACCTATCAAGGCAAGCTCGCAGGCTTGGGGCGCGACGGCGCGGCACTGGCGACTGCGATCGCCGCCTACGAGCGACTGTCTGACACCATCGGCAAAATCGGGTCGTACGCGGGCCTGCTGTACTACGGTAACATGCAGGATCCCGAGCGCGCCAAGTTCTACGGCGATGTGCAGGAGAAGCTGACCGCCGTGTCGGGTGATCTGCTGTTCTTCGAGTTGGAGCTGAACAAGATCGCAGACGCCGACCTCGCCGCAGCCCTCGCCGTGCCGGCTCTCGCCCGCTATCGGCCATGGCTCGAAGATTTGCGCAAGGAGAAGCCCTATCAGCTCGAGGAGCAGCTCGAGAAGCTGTTTCTCGAGAAGAGCATGACCTCGCGCGGGGCGTTCGACCGGCTGTTCAACGAGACGATGAGCGCGCTGACCTTCAAGGTCGCGGGCGAGCCCCAACCGCTGGCGCTCGAGCCGACGCTGAACTTGCTGATGCATGCGGACGGCAAGCGCCGGCAGGCGGGCGCGGAGGCGCTGGCGGTGGTCTTCAAGGACAACATCCGCCTGTTCACGCTGATCACCAACACG